>DASUTP010000045.1:0-5456 GCA_036374515.1 Chryseolinea sp.
AAGAAGACCATCGCATTGCGGGCCGACATGGATGCCCTGCCGATCCTGGAAGAAAACAATGTAATCTATAAATCAAAGAATCAGGGCGTAATGCACGCTTGTGGGCACGATGTTCACACATCCTCCCTCCTCACCACTGCCAGAATATTAAATGAAGTAAAGGATGAATTTGAGGGGACAATCAGATTGCTCTTTCAACCCGGTGAGGAAAAAAATCCAGGCGGCGCATCGTTCATGATCCGGGACGGTGTGTTGGAAAATCCAAAGCCCGCCGCCATATTGGGCCAGCATGTTTTTCCATTGTTGCCCGCTGGCAAGGTTGGATTTCGTGAAGGTATGTACATGGCCAGTGCTGACGAGATTTATCTGAAAGTGGTCGGCAAAGGAGGACATGGCGCGGCTCCGGATCTTGCGATCGATCCCATTCTTATCGCGTCTCATATAATCATTGCATTGCAGCAAATAATCAGTCGCAATGCAAATCCCCGACAACCTACGGTTCTTACTTTCGGGAATATTGTCGGCCTGGGTGCGACAAACATCATTCCCAACGAGGTGAATATTGCGGGAACGTTCCGTGCCATGAATGAAGTCTGGCGCGAGTCGGCATTGGTGAAGATCAAAAAAATGGCTGAGTCGGTTGCTGAAGGGATGGGAGGACGTTGTGAAGTAGACATCTCCAGGGGATATCCCTACCTGGAAAATAACCCTTCCCTTACACGCAGAATCCGGCACGCTGCCGAACAGTACGTAGGGCCTGAGAATGTTGTTGACATTGATATTACGTTGGGCGCCGAAGATTTTTCATACTATTCTCAGATCGTTCCGGCAGCGTTTTACCGGCTGGGAACCAGCAACGCTGCCAAGGGGATCAATTCCTATGTGCATACGCCAACTTTTGATATTGACGAAGATGCTTTGGTGATCGGCCCGGGCTTGATGGCCTGGATGGCTGTTCAGGAGTTGCGTCTCGATGGCGATCAGTGATAGGTTGTCCCGACAATCGAGAACGGTGCTTCTTAGGACGGACCTAGCAATAAGTATATGCGCTAACGGGTCAGTAGTTACCTTGATTACCGATTACCTGATTACCTGATTACTGATGACCAACCACCGATTACCATTTCCTACACATCACTCCACAGTAACGGACTTAGCCAGGTTTCGGGGCTGGTCAACATTGCAACCCCTAAGAACGGCAATATGATATGACAGAAGCTGGAGGGGAATTACGGATACGAGCGGCATTAAGGCCTCGTGCACCGCAGGCACCTCAATACAGAAGTCAGACATGTTCGGGATTTGCTGATCGCCCTCTGTAATAATAGAGATAACCCGCCCTTTGCGCGCCTTCACTTCCTGAATATTCGAAACAACTTTTTCGTAAGAGCTGTCTTTGGTTGCAATAAAAACGACAGGCATCTCTTCATCGATCAGCGCGATGGGCCCGTGCTTCATCTCAGCAGCGGGATAACCTTCTGCATGGATGTATGAGATCTCTTTAAGTTTTAAAGCGCCTTCCAATGCCACGGGAAAATTGTAACCTCGTCCCAGGTAAATGAAATTGCGGGCATCTTTGAAAACGTTAGCGATTTTTTCGATTTGATCATTGAGCTTCAGAGCTTGCTCCACCTTACTGGGTATGGTCTCCATTTCCACCAGAAGTGAATGCAGGTTTTGTTTGGAAATAGTACCGTTTCTCTGTGCCACACTAAGCGCAATCATGCTTAGCACTGTAAGTTGAGCGGTGAATGCTTTGGTGCTGGCTACCCCTATTTCCGGGCCCGCATGCGTATAGGCTCCGGCGTGAGTCGCCCGCGGGATTGAAGAGCCGACGACATTACAAACACCGAAAATAATTGCTCCTTTTGATTTGGCTAATTCGATGGCCGCCAACGTATCGGCTGTCTCCCCGGATTGAGAAATGGCGATGACTACATCACCTTCGCGGATGATGGGATTTCTATATCTAAATTCGGAAGCATACTCTACCTCGACGGGTATCCGGCAGAATTCTTCAAAGAAATATTCCGCCACCAGGCCAGCATGCCACGATGTACCACAAGCAATAATGATAATGCGATCTGCTTTCGTAAGCTTGTTTAAATACTCGCTTAAACCCCCTAGCACCAATCGCCCGGTCTGCGCGTTCAGCCGGCCCCGCATGCAATCGCTGATCGAACGTGGTTGCTCGAAGATCTCTTTTAACATGAAGTGTTCAAAACCACCTTTTTCAATGGCTTCAAGTTCCAGGTCAATGGTTTCAATGTAGGGCGTTAAGGGAAGATTGGCTGTGTTCTTTATGCGAAGCTTGCCATCCTTTATTATGGCAATTTCCTGATCATTCAGATAAACGACCTCATTGGTGTATTCAATTATCGGAGTAGCATCAGACGCCAAAAAGAATTCATCTTTCCCAACACCGATCACCAGAGGACTGCCCTTTCGGGCAGCGATGAGGAGGTTTGGCTCTTCCAGCGACATGATGACGATCGCATACGCCCCGACGACTTTGGTAAGGGCAAGCCTGACGGCTTCTTCCAGGGAACAGCCTTCGTTCCTCTTTATATCTTCGACAAAATGTATAAAAACTTCTGTGTCCGTATCACTCAAAAAGCTATGACCCTTGCGGATGAGCTCCAGCTTAAGCGAGCTGTAATTTTCGATAATGCCATTGTGAATTATGGCCAGTGTCTCCGCCGATGAGTAATGTGGGTGAGCGTTCCGGTCGCTGGGCTCACCGTGGGTAGCCCAGCGGGTATGTCCCATGCCAATGGTACTGCTTAGGTCCTTGCCCTGCAGATATGCTTCCAGGTCAGAAACTTTTCCTTTCTTTTTATGAACGGCAAGGGAGCCATTTAAAAGTGCGATACCGGCGCTATCGTAACCACGGTACTCCAGTCTTTTTAAGCCTTTGATAATAACATCATGAGCCTGGCGATGGCCAACGTAAGCTACAATGCCACACATATATTTATATTAGTTTAACGGGGTGGTCGGTTTCGTATAAAAAACTTTTAGTTTGATAGCATCTTTTGGAAAGATTACCCGATTGACGGTTTTCGTATTTGGAATAGCCGGTGCGGTAGGGTAGATCGCAAAATATTGATATCTCGGCACACCCTCTCTCACAATACTAAGTTGCTGAAAAAATAAAGCATAATTTCCGCTGTAGGATTTCTTATCCGAAGAGTACTTTAAATAGGCATCGGCATCCCCGAGCACGACCATACCAAGATCGCTTTCGGCGTAGCCGCCGTTATCGAGCGTCAGCGTTCCCGGATGGGCTGGGAAGCGCGGATTATAGGCGCTTATATCCATGGTATCCTGAAGTGTTTTGACTTTTTTGACGGTGTTATCACTGCGAAGCACCCTCATTACCATGTTGGTCGGAAGAGCGTAGTCAGACTGCACAACATCACCTAAGGTTAATTGCGCAGAGGTAATGACAACGTTTGGAACAGTGTCACAGAATTCAAAGAACTTCCCAAAGTCTAGCTTGGTGTACACTCCTGTACCCGACTGGATATAGCGGAGGTCGTTGGCTGGAAGAAAGTCCTGGGCATATTGCGTGAGCCCCGACAGGTCGGTTGATGACCGGTCGTTGGTGATCTGACTGAAGTTTGCAACATTAAAAAATCCAAGATTAAAATTCAGGCTGTCCACGGTTCCCGTGTGGTAATGAACGGTCACGGCGGAATTTGTACTAAATCCGAGAATTTTATCGCCGTTATCGCTTTTTATGGATAGGCCCTTAAAGAGCTTTACGAATTCACTGTATACTTTGAATGTGGAATCTTGGGTTGTTGCGACGTCCCTGTACAACAACGCATTATCAAAGATCCGTTGGCCAAAGGCTTTGTCAAGGGGAATTTTTACGAGGATGGTGGTATCTGAATTATCCTTCGCATAGGAATCAAGGTCTTTTGGGCTGATGCTAAAGGTTTTCGATCCAAGGGGGGTTGGCTTCACCAATGCCTGCGACTTATTAAAAAAATTTCTTCTGTTTTCGTACTTCAAATCCTCATCCAGTTCATACACCGAAAAGGTTTGACTCGTAAGCGCGTCAGTGGAGCCATAGTTGTAAAAATCCAACACAAGCTGAAGGGTAACGGAGTCATACGTAACGTCGGCCGGAAGTTTCGAACCGCTGTTTGTGAAAAACTGCGTATAGCCATTTGCAGCAATTTTCCCAAACTTGTCGTCTGAATACTGTCCTACCAGCAATCGGTTGGTTTCCGTTTGAAAAACGAAATTGGACGTGCGTTGAGAATCCAAAAGCAAAACGCTGCTTTCAATGGGAATCTCAATGTACTTGACGTCGAATTTTTGATTTTGATTTTTGAATCCTAGGACGCTTGCCTCATCTTCACACGAAAAAAAAAATAGAGCAACCAGCGGGAATGCCAGTTGCCCTATGCGGTTAGCCCATAAGTTCATTATAAAAATTATAATACGATTCGGTTGAATTTTCGTTGGTATCGAAATTTTCTACTTTTTTCTCTTTGATCTTCTTAAAAAGACCTTCCAATTTTTTGTTTTCGCCGGCAACTATGACTGCATCCGAAAATTCCATACCAAGTTTGATAAATCCCTCAAAATCGGCTGTTTTCAAATTTCCTAACATGTTGTCCTCGATATCCATCATTTTCACCTTGCCCATGATGTCACCTTTAAACTTGTGGGAAAAGGAATTATTATAGATAGAGAACACAGTTTTTGCATTCTTGAACAACGGGTCGTTCTTGTACGTGGTTTTTAAGTACAACGGAATGAAGCTCGTGATCCAGTCATTGCAATGGACAACATCAGGTGCCCATCCCAGTTTACGGACCGTTTCAATGACACCCTTGCAAAAGAATATTGCGCGTTCATCATTGTCTTCATAAAATTTGTTCTCTTTATCGTGGAAAACAGACTTGCGGTGAAAGTAATCTTCGTTATCAATGAAATATACCTGCAATTTTGCATTTGGTATCGAAGCAACTTTAATGATCAAAGGCTTTTCCTCATCACCAACCGCAATGTTAATCCCCGAAAGCCTTACAACTTCATGTAGCCTGTTCTTGCGTTCATTGATAATCCCAAACCTGGGTACCAATATCCTTATCTCCATACCTCTTTCCTGCATCGCCTGGGGAAGTTTGCGCACAAAGTCCGCTACTTCTGAGGTTTGCAAAAAAGGGTTAATTTCGCTGGCTACATAAAGAACTCGAAGTTTTGACATAGTTTTGATTTTAAATGTAGAATGGAAAACGAGCCACAAAAATACAAATAATTCACCCCTTATTCAAGTTGTTTTCAGTTTTCCCTATATCTTTGCGACCCTTTGCCAAAATGGCCTAAAATGGAGATTTTCAAGAAGATAGCCCCATTAAAAGTCTATTTAGAGGAAATTCGAAGGTCAGGAAAAACAATTGGCCTGGTTCCCACCATGGGTGCCCTTCATAACGGCC
>DASUTP010000046.1:0-4798 GCA_036374515.1 Chryseolinea sp.
GCAAAACGTTCAGACGCACAAAAGAAATTTCGGTGAAACGAAGTCCGCCGTCGCCCCGACAAGTCGGGGCTATGGCGGACGAAGGTGGAGCCGGAGAGAATCGAACTCTCGTCCAGAGAAGATCAGCACGTGCTTTCTACAATGCTTAGTTGACTTTAATTTTTCGAAAGTAATAAGGCAGGCAACAGCCTAAGTTACTCCTTAGTTGCTGATCTTATCCCCGCTTAGCAACATCACAGGGAGCAGTTCTGCAAAACGACACCGCTGACCAGCGCCTGCAAAACGATAGCGCTGAGCGATGATGGCTTTCCCGATCTTATCGGGACGAGGCTAATTTACCCTATCGGATAAATTAAGCAGCCATGGCGTAGTTAGACTCGCCAAGTATGTTGTGGAACTATCTTTCAAGGCTCTCATCCCATGAGCCTGCATGCTTGCACACGTTCTAACACATCCTGTCAAAACCGGTCGGCCCCTTTTAGGTGAAAGCTTAAAGCAAAAGGCTCAAGCTTCCTGGGGGAGACAAATATAAGGGGAAAAAAGTTTCTTAAAGCGGAATGCTTAGAACAGAAAGCTTAAAGCCTAGCGCACAAAGCGTTAACTCGCACGCGACAGCAGTACGGCGTGCGCTGTAAGCCGACTGCCCTAAATTTTTCCTTGCAAACTTTATCGCCCATGCCATATCTTGCCTCCGGATGGAAAATTTTGTTGTCTCTGCGCGAAAATACAGGCCTACGGGGTTTGATGAAGTGGTAGGCCAGGAACATATTACAACCACGCTAAAAAATGCCATCGATAACAATAAGCTGGCACAGGCGCTGCTCTTCTGCGGGCCCCGCGGCGTGGGAAAAACCACCTGCGCAAGAATTGTCGCCAGGCTTATCAATGGCTTCGAAGAAAAATCTGAAACCAATTCGCTTAATATTTTCGAGCTGGATGCGGCATCAAACAACTCCGTTGAAGATATCCGGAACCTGATCGACCAGGTCCGCTATCCTCCACAGTTTGGCAAGTTCAAAGTGTATATCATCGATGAAGTTCACATGCTGTCGAATGCTGCCTTCAATGCATTCCTCAAAACGCTGGAGGAACCTCCCTCCTACGCAATCTTCATCCTCGCTACCACTGAAAAGCACAAGGTAATCCCGACCATTCTATCACGGTGCCAAATCTTTGATTTCAACAGGATCCAGATCAGCGATATCAGCAAACACCTGAAAAAGATCGCCGACCGCGAAGGCATTCCAGCTGAAGACGAGGCGCTCCACCTCATCGCACAAAAAGCAGATGGCGCCCTTCGCGATGCGCTGTCCATCTTCGATTTGATGGTTACCTATGCCGCCGGTAAGGCAGTCACCTTCAAGTCAACACTTGATAATCTTCACATCCTCGACTATGATTATTACTTCGAGATTGTCGATGCCCTGCTCAGTCAAAACCACAGTCAGCCATTGGTGCTGTTCGATGAAATCCTGCGGAAGGGATTCGACGGACACAATTTCATCGTTGGATTGAGTGAACACCTTAGAAATTTGCTCGTGTCACAGGATGCGCGCACCACAAACCTGATGGAAGTCCCTGAAAGTGTAAAGAAAAAATACGCAACCCAGGCGCAGTCTGCACCTCCTTCTCTCCTGCTGACGTGGCTGAATATCGCCAATGTATGCGACATCAATTATAAGATGAGCAAAAATCAGCGCCTTGGCGTCGAACTGGCGCTGATGAAGATGGCAAATGTGGGTGCCGTGATGCAGCTTCAGGAAATGGACTTTCAAGGGGAAGCATTAAAAAAAAAAGTAATGTAACTTCGTCAGCTGAAGAAACCCACACGGAGGCGCTACCTGCCAGGAAAGAAAATGGCAATACGCCAAACCCTCAAGCCAATCCTGTCGGAATACCAATATCCAAAAACGGCGATAAACCTGTCCTTAAGGCACCATCCAAGACGACGTTAAAGCTGAACGACTTGCTAAAAGGAAAAACGTCCACCGATCAGGCCGTTCAGGTATTGGAAGCACGCTCGTCCTTAAACGAACCTTTTACACCAGAGCAGTTGCATCTCGTGTGGCTGGATTTTGCAGACCAACGAAAAAAGTTTCAAGCCGAATATCAATTGCTTATTCAGCCGTTTGAGATCCGGGACAACACGATTGTCATTCAGTTGCTCAGCACCGTGCAGGAGACGATGCTCAATAACTTTAAGAGCGATCTGATAACGCACCTGCGCGACGCGCTGAAGAACAATACAATTATGGTGGTCGGTGAACTTCGGGAGCAGGAAGAAAAACAGATGCTCTATACGCCCCGCGATAAATTCGAATACCTGATTGAAAAAAATCCAATATTAAAAAAGCTGCGCGACCGTTTAGGGCTGGATCCGGATTTTTGATCAGCTTGGATCCTTTTTATACAGATCCTTATAGCTAAGAAATTCCTTTTCGTCTGTCTTGCTTTTCAATATCCCGAGATGAAATAACAGCGCTATCGTTGTGAGAATAAAGATCACCACGTATCCGACGTTTAAAAAGACGATGTTGTAAGCAAAGGATCCCTCGTAGGCCACGATGTCGTAGCCGAACAGCAGCACGGCAATCCAGATAGTGGACATAAGGAACCACGAACCTGCCCGGTCGGTGATGAGGGCGCGGATGATCAAAATTACGGCATAGAGAATAACAAGCGCCGCCACACCCAGGTACGTCGAAATCCAGCGGGTATAAACAATGGCCGGGGTAAGCAATGTGAAAATCACAAAGATGACATTGAGCATAATCGGAAGGTAGGTCAACAAAAAATTACTATTTTCCCTGAACAACTTACTAAAAAATAGCGCAGCCCAAATACACGTCAGGTAGAGGGTGATGTATTCAATTTTCACCTGCCATTCCCAATTGAAATCCGGAAACACTAATATGAGGGGATAGAGATTTGAAAAAATGGAGCGGATTGACCAGGTGATACATAACAACGAAAAAAACAGGATCACAGGCTTATTCATTTTCCAGTAAACAAACAAGAAAATAATTCCTTCAAGGGCGAGCACGATCGCTTCCGAAACATTACTTGCGATAGCCCAATTAAAATGAGATTTGATACGTTCTTCTGTCCCCAGATAAATTGCATTTCGACCACCCCCTCCTTTATGGTGGTGAAAATTGGAAAGCTGAACGACCAGCCTGATGGTATCGCCCGAAGGTGAGAACGAAACAATTTTATGGACCCATTGCGGCACGCTTTCATCGCGTGAAACGCCAACCGTTCCAGCTGACGCAATCAGTTTTCCGTTAGCCCATACGTTATAACTCGTGTTCATCGATGGTATTTCCAACGCCATCTGTCCCAGTGAATCCGGAATCAGTACGTTCAGCGCATATGTTGCATACCCTATACCCTTTCCATCTGCCCTTTGATTGTTCCAAATGCTTGGAAAAAACACGGTCGTTAAATTTTCGTTGTAAAGATCCTCTGGCGTGACGATCTTATTTTCTACGACGCTCCAGTTTCCGCTTAACGGAAGTCGTTTAGAAAAATCCCAGGTTCGCGCGTCAATGGTTTCGATATGTTCCAAACGCGTCGCTTGCGCGTTCCCAACAATGGACCAACCCACGAATGAACCGAGTAAGCTTAACAGCGTAATTCCCTTCCTCCACGTGATCATATCACAGGTTTAATATCAGTTTTTTTCAAAGAGGGTTTTTGAGAAATCTCAAGGAGAGGGACTTTCAAAAAAAGAATCTCAACGGCACTAAAATTAACTTATTCTTAAGGGAGGGTTGCGGCGATATATGTCAAATAAAGCGAGACGGTAACCTAGGTTTCAGGTTATTATTTCATGCTCTGAAAGGGCCAAAAAACCGCAAATTCGGCCTGATTTAGGCCATTTTTTTAATGTTATCAAATGCTTCCGGTCGTCGATTCACGGGTATCTCCGGCGAAAAGGAATTTAGGGGCAGCGCAGGTTCTACTCGAGGCTGTAGTTTTTAAGAATCTTTAAAAGAACCCCCCCTTGCGACTCGTTCGCCGTGGAGTTTTTCCGAACAAAACACCAAAAACACCGCGAATCAATTCGCGGCCCACCTGCTTTGCGACCGGCGAGTTCAATACCTGATCGAATGTTGATTTTTCCTTTCGCGACGATGGCCTGTCTTCTTTCTCGTCCTCACGGTCCGCCTGGATGGCAATGCGCTGTTCAAGCATTTCAAATGCGCTCTGAGGGTTCACGGCGTCTTTGTATTTCCTGTTGAGATCCGAATGCTCTAAGATATTTTTGTACTCGCCTTCGTCGAGTGGTCCCATGGTAGAAGCTGGTGGCGCGAGATGGGTAACCACTGTTTCCGTGGGAATACCTTTTTCATTCAGTACTGTAATAAAAGCCTGACCTGTGCCTAACTGTGTAAACTGCTTCTCCATTTCATAAAATTCCGACCTCGGAAAAGTTTTCACCGTCTCCTTCAATGCCTTTACATCATTCGGCGTGAAAGCGCGGATAACATGATGAACGCGGTTGCCGAGTTGCGCCAACACGACAGGCGGGATGTCCTGCGTGAGCTGCGTGCAAAAAAATACGCCGACACCTTTCGAGCGTATCAAACGAATAACCTGATCGATCTGATCTAAGAATGCTTTTGGCGCGTCTTTGAATAACAGGTGCGCCTCATCCAGGAAAAATATCAGCTTGGGCTTGTCCAGGTCTCCCGCCTCGGGGAGCTGCTGGTATAGTTCGGCCAGCAACGCAAGCATAAAGGTGGAAAAAATTGCGGGCTGATTCTGGATGTCGGCAACATTTAAAATACTGATC
>DASUTP010000047.1:0-3564 GCA_036374515.1 Chryseolinea sp.
GACAACTTTTTTTTCAGCGCCTTTGAGTGGACAAAAACAACGCAGGGACCGATCATAGAGAAGTTGATCGAAAGGGAAAAACTTCACTTAGGTTTGAAAACATCATTTTACATCGGACGCGAGCTTGACCTTGGAACGCATCCGGGCGATGTATTGAAGTCGGTGGTATCGCTCAATAGCAGTGCCGCATCAGGAACAAGCGATTCCCTGAATTTATCACAGCTCCATCAAAATCTCTTTCCGCTTCTGAAGACCACAAATTTATTTTCACAGGCGCTGAGGTCAGAAACTCCGGAACGGTATTGGATCACAGAAAACGAATTTGGCGCGTTTCGCGATCTGACATTCACAAAACTTTTCTTCGGTTTGATGTATCAGCTGATCATCCTCGATGAAAGTCAAATTGAATTTGTTAAGGACGATAATACAAGGTTACTGTTGTCGAAAGCGTTGGAAGATGCTGCTTTGAAGCTGAACGAGTTGCAACGGATGATTCAGACTTTTGAGGCGAAATTTACAGGAATCCAAAAAGCATTAGAAGCAATTCGCAATACGCCGGATCGAAATCATGCTGATTATATTCGCTTGGCGAGGGATATTTTTGGCTTGGTTAACATTTCTTCAAATAATACATTGCTTGCCGCTCATTCGATTCCGACAGCATCCTCTTTGTCATTTTATGTCGAGCACTTTTCTACACTCTGGTCTTATATCGAATCCAAATCCTATAATGCTGCCGTCTTCGAGGCATACGCCATCTTGGATAGCGCAATTCGGAGTAACGACGACAAAAAGGCACTAAAAGCGTTTTTAAAATACGGGACTTTTATGGCAAGTGTTGCGACGGCCGAAAATTCAGATGAGGTTGAACTCGCCATCGAAGCCATTGTGCTGCCTCCGGGCAGTGCATCCATCAAGAGAAAATCTGAAAAAAATATCGCTCTGAATGCATACGTCGGCCTATCCCCAGGGTACGAATGGAGGGATTCGCCCGTGGACAATGGCGGTTTTGTTTTTGCAATTTCCGCTCCTATCGGTGTAGCTTTCAGCAAAGGTATATATTCGCCTTCCGGTAGCAAGTATAAAGAAAAGGGCTCACGCAGCTGGTTCGTTAGTTTGGTGGATCTGGGAGCTGTAACGGCGTACCGCTTTGACGAGCAAACTGCAGTTCTTCCGGAGTTAAAATTCAGTAATATCTTTGCGCCTGGCCTCTACTACGTCCGGGGTCTTCCCAATTATCCGATTTCTCTTGGGCTTGGCGGCCAGTTAGGTCCACAGTTACGTGAGGTAAAAGATGAAACTACTACCCTGGACGACGAGCTAATTATTTCATTCAAATTTTTTGTTGCAGTAGATATTCCGTTGCTCAACTTTTATACAAAATCGAGGTAATAAGAAAGGTCTCGCGGGAGACCTTTCTACAAGCCAAAGAACAACGTAATCCTCTTTTTGCGGCACCTTTTGATGCTTGACAATAAGTGATCGACTTCGTAGTCGACAATTGAAGTTGACAAAGCATCTTTGTACGTCTTGATTGCCATACGCCAGTTCTTGTTTAATTCATGGGCTTGCGCCAGAATTTTGACAAGGCTTATATCCTTACCATTGCATTTGGCCAAACCCATTTCCGAGCACGCAATGGCGTCGGTATACCTGGCATTTTTTAGGTACAACGTGCTAAGGTGAATATAAGGCGCCACGTGGCTATGGTCGAACTTTATTGCAGTTTTCAAATGAAGTTCCGCCAGTATTATATTTTCTGTATAATAAAGGTAAGCCCAACCAAGATGATTGTGCAGGCTTCCATAACCTGGCTCCTCGTATAAAAGATTGTTCAACAGTTTTAATCCTTCTTCCACACGATCGTCGAGAATCATTTGTTCGGCGTCCGTTAAATATTTTTCCATCCATTGCAGTCTCATAATATTTCATGTTTTCCATTCAGACAAGATTTGGTTCAACCTGAATGTTGAACCTATTTGATAACAGTCAAACATGAAATCTTGCATTCAATCTTCCGCGGGTGTTTCGTCACCGCACATCCGAACAATCTTCGGAACAAACGTTCCGAGCACTTCTACAAGGTCATTCTGATAGTGCATTACTTTCAGAATATCTTTGTAAGCCATTGGCGCTTCGTCCAATCCACCTCCAATAAGTTCCACGCCACTCTTGTCGAGGGCTTGCCTTACCATTTTTTTTGTTATGCTCTGTTTGGCAGCGCTACGCGACATAAGACGGCCTGCGCCGTGAGATGCAGATTGTAGCGAGTCAACATTTCCTTTTCCTTTTACAATAAACCCGGGCGTTGTCATCGACCCAGGAATGATACCAAGCACGCCTTTGCCTGCGGGTGTAGCGCCTTTGCGGTGCACAATCACCTGTGTTCCGTCGGCCAGCGTTTCCTTCCAGGCGAAATTGTGATGGTTCTCGACTTGCAGCAAAGGCGATTCGCCTAATGCACTGGCTATACGCTCGTGAATCTGTTGGTGATTCGCAGAAGCGTAATCACCAGCAAGGTTCATGGCCAACCAATACTCCTGCCCCGCGTCCGTGTTCAAATCAAGCCACGCGAGATTAGACGCTTCACCGGGTAGCATGCAAATCTGGCGCGCAACTTTGGTGTAGTGCCGCGCGATTTCTGCTCCCAAGCCGCGGGAACCTGAGTGTGACAGGAGAGCGAGGTAACTTCCTGTCGAGAGGTTCCACTCATTATCCTCAGGAAGGTGCACCAGACCAAACTCGACGAAGTGATTACCGCTCCCCGAAGAACCTATCTGGGCAGCCGCTCTTCCTTGAAGTGGCTTCAAAATTGTGATTTCCCTGAAAAGGCTGCTGTCCAGTATCTCATGTTCTTTCGGCCGTTTGAATGTTTCTCTTCCAAAACAGGTGTTGTCCACCAGCATTTGCTTAAGGTTACTCCGATTCCGCTGAAGAAAGGTCTCATTGAGCGGATATGCTGTAAGGCACATCCGGCAACCAATATCGACGCCTACGCCATAGGGAATAACTACATCTTTCGTAGCAAGCACGCCACCAATGGGCAACCCATATCCCTGGTGCGCATCCGGCATCAGCGCCCCGCCAGCCGTGATGGGCAGTTTCATGGCAATCTCCATTTGGTTTCGCGCGCCTTCTTCGATTTCAGCCGCGCCGTAAATTCGATAGTCCATACGACTCTTATTAAGCTCATACACCAGCGATTTTTTTTCGCTTGGAATAAGCTCCAGGGCCACCTTACTCCAAATCGAGTCATTAATGAAATTCTTGGGTGCCGAAAGTACATTCCGAAGCATCGCATAGATCTCTTCCTTTTCGCTGCGGCGAAAATGCTTAAGAACCGTGTTTATAGCGATACCAATGGCCCTTCCTTCCGGATAGCCCAGCTTTATCAAGTCTTTACCGCTAAGAATTTTTCGTTTCATAATTTTCTTCTCCTCCGAGAAGCTCTTTAGTTTCTGTCTATCCGCCGCAGATTGTCTTTTTGAACAGACGTTCTGTGACGGCAAATCGATAACAATGCGATCGTCCGATCGCTGTGTTTTATTTTTACTATCAGGCTTA
>DASUTP010000048.1:0-4176 GCA_036374515.1 Chryseolinea sp.
TGGCCGGTTTTTTGCGTTCAGCCCTCAAGATTTATAATGTGTAAGGTACTTTGTGACCTTTCAAAGCTGCCGGGGGTTAATTCTCAGCATATTGCTGATAATTTGAAATGCCGTCAGTCAACGAGACGTGTTTGGAACCGAAACAAGATTATATTAAAGAAATGTAGTAACTTAATTATTTCGTCCATTCAGTTTAACATATTAATATTTACCGCGGCCTGGATTCTCGATGAACATTGATTGCAAACAAAAAAACAATGCTTTTCACTTTCTGAAAGGAGGTGGTGAAATGGGCGAACTTACCCGGAGTTATGATTGGTCGAAGACACCACTCGGAGAGCCGGAGTGTTGGCCGCAAAGTTTATTAACTACGGTAAGTAATATTTTGTCCTCGCGATTCCCAATGTTCCTTTGGTGGGGCGACGATATGATCCAGTTCTACAACGACTCTTACCGGCCTTCTTTGGGGAACGAGGGAAAGCATCCAAAGGCACTTGGTCAGAAGGGAATTGAGTGCTGGCCGGAAATATGGCCCATCATATCACCCCTGATTGAACAAGTCAAAACTACGGGAGAACCTACCTGGAATGAGAATCTGTTGGTACCGATCTATCGCAACAGGAAAATAGAGGATGTATACTGGACTTTTAGTTACAGTCAGGTTCTGAATGACGACGGCGTTTCAGGCGGGGTTTTGGTAACATGCATGGAGACCACCGATGCGGTGGTATCAAGAAACCTGATTAAACAAAGTGAGAATCGCTTCAGAGATCTGGCTCTGCAGGCACCGGTTGCAATTGCAGTCTTCAGGGGAAAAAATTTTATTGCAGAAACTGCGAATGATTTTTATCTGCAGCTTGTAGACAAGAAGCAATCTGAATTTATCAATATCCCGCTTTTTGAAAGCTTGCCTACAACACAAAAATTCGTCGAACCAATCGTAAACGAGGTTGTAAGAACGGGTCAACCATATTATGGCCGTGAATTCGAGGTGCCTTTGAAGCGTAATGGGAAAGTGGAAACTGCTTACTTCAACTTCATCTATTCGCCATTGACCGAATCAGATGGTAGGCGCAACGGATTCATTGTTGCTGCCACTGAAGTGACAGGGCAGGTAATGGGCCGCAAAGCACTTGAGGATAGTCAGGCGCATTTAGCGCTATTGAGTGACGCGGTTCCGGCGATGATCTTCTATATAGATGCCGGGGAACGTTATCGCTCGTATAACGAGCGGTTTCGTGAATGGTTTAACGTGAACGAGACGGAAGTAATAGGAAAAACAGTTTTGGAATTCGTCGGCGAAGCTACATACCAAAAAATTAAACCTCATCTGGATATTGCTTATTCGGGGCAACAGGAAATTTACGAGATGTTCTCACCATTGGGAAGATGGCTTAATATAGTCTATACTCCGGCAAAAAAAGACGGGAAGGTGGTGGGCGTTATTGTTCATGCTTCGGATATCACAAGTATTAAAGAACAACAGCATTTGCTGGAAGAAAAGGAGGTTGTGTTGCGCGATGCAATTGCGCTGGCGGACCTAGGAACCTGGCACCTGGAAATGGGTGGAACACGTGTTGTGATCTCAGAACGCCATGCGGAAATATTTGGATTTTCTAAAGTAAATATGTCAGTTGATGAGTGGCTTTCTATTGTAATTGATGATGACAAAGCGGAAGTTAAAAAGAAGCTGGCGCTAGCAATGAACGCAGTTTCGCGTGGTCGGTACGATGCCGAGTACAGTGTAAAAAATCCGAAGACCAAGCTTATACAAGTCATACACACAACGGGCCAGGCATATTTCAATGCTGACGGCACATTGGCAAAGATGCAGGGAATTATGCAGGATATTACCAGCCAACGCAAGATGCAGTCGGCCCTTGAAGAAAAAGTACAGATTAGAACAGAAGAACTTCAAGCTGCGAACGAGGAACTGATCGCAACTAACGAAGAACTTAATGAGTCCACGCGTTTGTTGATCCGGTCGAACGAAGAGCTGGCGCAATACGCGTTTGCAGCGAGTCATGATCTGCAAGAACCCTTGCGGAAGATCAGAGTTTTTTCCGACCGGATACTCCATTTCCAATCCCTGCCAAATGAAATTGAAAAATGGGCGCTCAAGGTCAATCAATCTGCTGAACGAATGACGTTGTTAATCAGGAATCTTCTGGAGTTCTCACGATTAAACAAACCTGAAGAAGCGTTTGGCCCTGTGGATCTGGCATTCATTGTCAATGAAGTAGTCAAAGATCTGGAGCTTGAAATTGCCGAAAGAGGCGCTAAAATTTCGGCAGACAAGCTCCCGCCCGTGATTGCATCAGAAATGCAAATGCAACAGCTGTTTCAGAATTTAATAAGCAATGCTTTAAAATTTGCTTCCCCAGGAAAATCACCTGAAATTTCCATCAGCAGCCGGATCATCTCCACGAAAGAAATGAAGAACTACCTTCATCTCCCAGAAGATAATAATTATCACCATATCAAAGTTTCCGATAACGGGATAGGATTTGAGCAGCAGTACGCAGAACATATTTTTGAAATATTTAAACGACTCCACGGAAAGGCGCAATATAACGGTTCAGGAATAGGGTTGGCGTTGTGCAAGAGAATTGTTACCAATCACGGTGGATACATTCAAGCGGAATCCACCCTGGGTAAAGGCAGTGTATTCCATGTGTTTCTGCCGGTTAAAGAGGCGTGAAGTTTTATGCCGACCATTTATCCAAACGAAGCGATAAAACGATTGCCAACGAAGTTCTAACGAGACATCAAAGGGAGTTTCCAAATACTGAGTCTGCCGAGGATCAGGCGAAGGTGTGCGGGCTGGTCCTTTCAAGAAAGACCTTTCCAAAACTTACACTAGGCATATCGTTATGGGGTGGAAGGGTATTGCACGACAGCGTTATATCTAACGCCGTCGCAGCAACAGATCACTTTGCCGTCTTGGCAGCGAGAAAGTCGTTAACGTCCAGCCAGTGCATGAACGCATCGAACCACTTGTTGCTCGTTCGGTCAGGGTTACCCAAGCCGAAACCGTGACCGCCGTTTTGGTAAAGGTGAAACTCCACGGGCCGTCCGGCTTTAAACCAGGACTCGATAACACCAAACTGGCCACGGAAAAGAAAATCGTCACTGGCAATGACATTGAACATTGGAGGTGCATTCTTCGGTACCTCGACAGGGCCCATGCCCCCATAGATCGGACCGATAAAGTCGAGCTCCATAGACTTGGACTTAAGTGTTGAATGCATCGTTAGACCGGCGCCGGCTGAAAAGCCGATCATACCCAATCGAGCTGTGTCGACACCCCATTCAGTTGCCCGCTTGAGGATCATGGCGTAGGCGGCCTCTGCATCCTGGAGTTGATTAGTAAGATCCATACGCGGCGGACTGGGAGGAGTAGCGGCTTTCGGAGCGCCGGAAGCCGGGGACGCAGCGGCAGCGAAGGTCCGATTCATAGACTCTTTAAAGGCGTCTAGAGACTCCGGTGTGGGCTGGAGCCGGTACTTCAGAACGAATGCGGCGATGCCCCGGTCTGCAAGGGCTTGCGCAACTTCCCAACCTTCGTTGCCCATAGACAACCATCGGAAGCCGCCGCCCGGTGCCACGATTACGGCTGCGCCATTCGCCGTGCCAGGTTTAGGTAAAAACGGTGTAAGTGTTGCAGCGGAAATATTGCGCGCCATTGGATCACCCCACTGCCGGAACCACGTCTCTGGTGCCGGCTGGCCTTCAACACCGCCGGTTTTGAGCGGAATAGCATTAGGTTCGTCGGGAGTCTTGAGAGGATAGATCGTACCATCCTGTGCTATGGCAACGGTAGCGGCAATGAGTAATGAGGCAAGAACGACTGTTTTTGTTAGGCTGGTGGATGTAAAAGGCATAGTGAAATATTTGATTGGTGAAGTTTGAAATGGTGTACCGTTACAATATTAAGAATTTGCCTTTCGATTGCGTATCAGGTTTGCTAGTAATTAGACGGATCTTATCAGACGGTCGGCACTTTTCTGTTTTTAACCGATCTGTAGGCATTTTTAAATCGCGATTTTGCAAAACGCAACGAAGTGAACACTGTGGAGATTGTCATAGAAGTCGAGGTTGGTTCGCGGAGTTTTTTTTGGCGCATGACTTTTTGATTTTTCGTAGACTTTTTACGACGCAAATTTCAGTTGAGCC
>DASUTP010000049.1:0-2676 GCA_036374515.1 Chryseolinea sp.
TCAGCGCACCGATCCACACATCCCGCCAGCCAACTTTTGCATCCGGTAAAAACTTGTAGATGGCGGCAAAAAGAACAGTGATTACCCCAAACGACACCAGAACATCCAGCACCTTGAAAATAACCTGAAATGATTCCGTGACATATCCGGACACCCATTCTCCTGCGGCGCTTAACCCAGCCGATAGCACCAGGGAAATTAACAGCAGGAAACCAACGGCAAGTATAAGCCCAAATGAAAAAACGCGATCGCGAACCAGCTTCAACATCTTTTGTTTTGGCTTTGGCTTTACTTCCCACATCTTATTTAAAATCTGCTGAAGCTGATAAAACACCCCCGTTGCGCCAAAGAGCAATGTTGCAACTCCAAGGATGGAAGAAATTACGGTGCCCTTGGTCTCGCTTGCCTTGTCGATAATAGATTGAACGTCTGCCGCCGTGTCGCCTCCGATCAAACCCTGGATCTGCCCGGTGATTTCACTGGTCACTTCTTTCTTGTCATAAAAATAGCCCGCTACATTGATGATAATCACCAACAGGCCAGGAAGGGAAAAAATGGAATAATAAGCTATGATAATGCTATTGTTGAACGGCTCCCTTTCATTCCATTGACGAAATGTTTCTTTCAGTAGCTTCCAGAATTTCTTAAAGTTCAGAACAGGTCTCATTGTGAGTTACTAACAAAAAAATGTGCCAATGGAATTCTTTGTTTTCCGGCCCGAATACAGCGACCCAGCGGGGTCTTTTCTCCTCATTTAAACTTGTGGCGGATTTTAACGTACAAGTAACTTGCAAAAACTATAAGCCGTTACTGACAAACCTTTCGGTTTGTCCGGTGTTAAGTAGGGGTTCGATGGTTGAATATCCAGCTGAAAAAAAAATTGAAAAGAAGTGCCCGTGAAAAGAAATTTGTATCACTTTTGTACCAAAATAAATAACCAATAACTCATGAAAAAAATTGTTCTAGTGGTTTTAACGGTCACCATGTGCATGGGCCTTAGCCAGGCGCAGGTAGACAAATCCTTTTACAACAAGTCGTACGAGTCGAGAAATAACGGAACCTTCGATAAGCAAACTAACCTCTTTAGCTTTGGCCTGGGTATTCCAAGTTACTATTCATACAGTGGGTTCAACCAATCACCAGCCCTTTACGGCAAATATGAACATGGATTTCTGCGGGATGAAATTGGATTAGGCGGCTACGTAGCTTTCGGCTGGGGTTCGTATGATTATATCGGAGAAGACTATAATTTTAGCGCATTCAGCCTTGCCGTACTAGGGTATTATCATTTTAATAAAATGATTCCTATTGAAAAGATGGATGTGTATGCTGGTGCTGGCTTAGGGGTTCGAACGTTTTCCGCTGATGACGCTCCCGGCGGTGGCGATTATGACGAGTCAGGCGTTATCTTTGTTGTGAAGATCGGGATCCGGTATTATGTAGTGAAGAATTTTGCAGTATATGCTGAGACCGGTTACGATGATTTGAGCAGCGTAAATTTTGGAGGTTCGTTTCGTTTCTAAATCTCAAAAAAATCAAGAAGGTCACCGATAGTTTCTGTCGGTGACTTTTTCATTCCTTAAAGTTTTACTTTACATATCACGAGCCTCGTCCCATAATTTTTTTGACGAGGACCACATCCAGACCTTCTAACACTCGAAGGAAAAAAAATTCATTAAAAGACATTTTGGGCACCCTCCCGAAATGAATACTAACATCCCAGGGGCCTGTGTTACTTTCGCACTACTCAGAGCGATCCATTTTAAAGGCAATGAATGGGGATGCTTCGTTGCATGGTTTCTTGGAACTAATAAACCTTATTGGGATGAGAAAGATTATTTTAGTGACTTGCGTGTTATTGATGGGAATTTCCGGGGTCCATGGAGCAAAAGAAAAAAAGCCAGTGCAAGCCGTTTGGCGGATGGATATTTACTATTTCAAAGTAGCCAAGGAATTTTTAGGGGCGAATATGGAAATTTATTCCGCGGATGGAGTGAAACTCCTGTCTCAAAAAGTTGAACGCAGGAAGGTTCTTGTTGATTTCTATTATGAAGATCCCGGAAGGTATATTATACACTTTGTAAAAGGTGATGCAATGCACGAATTCAGCTTCGTCAAGAATAGTGAATGTCCGGAGGCAGAAAAGCCGCAATCGCTCATCACGGTCATCCAGGGAGTTTAACCCCGTAGCTGACGCCGTACAAATTGTCTTGCAGGTCTACCAAGCGTCCCCCAGCAATTTTCGACGTGCGGCACGGATCAAATTCGGGGAAAATCCGCGTAGAATGCCCAAAATGCCGCAAAATTGTTGACCATTACCGGACCCACTATCGATTGAGGAGCGTGCCAGGCTGGACGGGTCGGAACTCAGGACCCCGCGTTCCAAGATTTTCGGAAATTTTTAATTGACTAAGCCGCCAATATCTTTTATATTGTTCGTTAGCGTTAGAGGTGCATTTATGAATATTCGGGTGGCTTTGTTTCTAATCTTAATTTGCGCTGCTTGTCAGTCGGGGAAGATCCCTTGCCCTGAAGTAAAATATGCAAAAATTAAGGAGTCAAAAGTCAAGGGCAACCGGTTTGTTTCATCTCCATCCAAATTGATGGCGAGCAACAAGTATGTACGGGCTCAGGAAACAACCAAGCCTACTGTGAACCTTGACCGAATGAGGTCGT
>DASUTP010000050.1:0-2943 GCA_036374515.1 Chryseolinea sp.
TGGCCGGTTTTATTATAGAGATCGTCGCCATTCTAAGAAAACCAACCAAATGATTTCGCCTTCTGTAAGCGAGGTCATCTTCTAAAAATATCTTTACATGTCAATTATTCAAGCCATTCTATTAGCCATCATTGAAGGCATAACAGAATTTTTGCCGATTTCATCAACAGGACATATGATCATCGGGTCCTCCCTCATGGGTATCGCTTCTGATCCCTTTACAAAAATGTTCACCGTCGCCATTCAATTTGGTGCGATACTTTCTGTTATCGTTTTATACTGGAAAAAATTTCTTCCAAGCTCCGGTAATTGGCAGGATACCGTCAATTTCTATTTGAAGCTGGTGGTGGCTTTTCTTCCCGCCGCAGCCATTGGGTTCCTTCTGAATGACAGCATTGATGCAATGTTGGAGCGGGTGGATGTGGTTGCATATGCGCTTATCGCCGGGGGCATTTTCTTTTTGTTTGTAGATAGGATTTTCCAGAAAAATGAGGAATACTCAGACCAATCTGTTACTTATAAGTCGGCGCTGAAGATTGGATTTTTTCAGACCATTGCCATGATTCCAGGTGTGTCGCGATCAGCAGCTACCATTATCGGTGGACTAACGCAGCATTTCAATAAAAGGACAGCGGCGGAATTTTCCTTTTTCCTGGCAGTACCCACGATGTTCGCCGCCACGCTTTATAAAATGTATAAGTTTTATGATGATGGTGGATCCTTTGGATCGAACGAAATAACACTGCTGGTAATCGGGAACGTCGTCGCCTTCATAGTAGCAATCCTGGCGATTAAATCTTTCATCAGCTTTCTCACGCGGAACGGATTTAAAATTTTTGGATATTACAGGATATTCGTGGGAATTATCATCCTGATACTCTACTACATGGGCGTTGGACTTTCCATCGTATAATGCATCCCTCAGAAGACCCCGGGCGAATTTTACTGATCAACAAGCCACTGCACTGGACTTCCTTTGATGTCGTGAATAAACTGCGGTATAAACTCAAGACAAAAAAGGTTGGACATGCTGGTACGCTCGATCCATTGGCTACAGGACTGTTGATCATTTGTGTGGGCAAAATGACAAAGCGCATCGAGGAATTCATGGGACAGGAAAAGGAGTACACGGGAAAATTTATCCTGGGGCAATCGACCGTGTCGCACGATCTGGAAACACCGGTTGGGGAACAAAAGGATATCAGCAACATCACGCCGAATATGATCTATGAGACCAGTACCCGGTTCGTGGGCAATCTTCAGCAATTACCCCCACAGCATTCAGCAATAAAAGTAAAGGGAAAACGCGCGTATGAATTTGCCCGAGCGGGTAAGGAAATAACATTGGCCCCACGTGAAGTGATGGTCAATGCATTCGAGGTCACGCAAATAAATTTGCCGGAAGTCAGCTTTCGTATTTCTTGCTCCAAAGGAACCTATATCCGGAGCCTTGTGCGTGACTTTGGAGAGCACCTGCAGGTTGGTGCATACCTGTCGGCATTATGCAGGACACGGATCGGTGATTTCAAGCTGGACGATGCAATATCCGTCGACCAGGTTGAATAGTAAGTTCAAAGCATCACAAAACCTTTAGATTTTAAAAGTCCATCGTTAATTTTAAGTTTCCACTCAAAGTTCGGGCATGAAAATATATCACGGGGTTGAAGATTTTGTAAGATTGCCAAATGCTGTAGTCACCAGCGGGACATTTGATGGGGTCCATGTAGGACATTCTAAAATACTTTCCCGATTGCAGGAAATTGCATCCAAAACCAATGGCGAAACCGTTGTTATCACGTATTGGCCTCATCCCCGACTCGTCCTGCATCCTGAAGATACCTCTTTAAAGCTATTGAACACTTTTGAAGAAAAAGCGGAATTGCTGAAAGCCCAGGGAATCCAGCATCTGATCAGAATTCCTTTTACGAAAGAGTTTTCACAACTAACGTCGGAACAGTTCATAACACAAGTTTTAGTAGACACCATCGGGACGAAAATCCTTGTCATTGGACATGACCATCATTTTGGAAAAAACCGTGAGGGCAGTTTTGAGCAGCTCAAACGCAATGGACCGAGGTATGGATTTGATGTTGAAGAGATCCCAAGGCAAGACATCGACCACGTTGGGGTAAGTTCGACCAAGATAAGGATAGCCCTGGAAGGCGGTGATATTGCAACCGCCACCCATTTTCTGGGTCATCCCTATACCATTACAGGCCGGGTAATTATGGGCGATAAACTGGGAAGAATACTAGGCTTTCCTACAGCAAATATTGAGATCGACACGGGCTACAAACTTATTCCTGCGGATGGGATATATGCCGTCACCGTTGAATATACGCACCAGCGATTTAACGGAATGTTGTACATCGGCAACCGACCCACCGTAAATGGCGTCAGGCGGAATATAGAGGTCAATATATTTGATTTTAACAGAGACATCTATGGAGACTCACTGACCATCGCGTTCCATCATCTGATCCGGGACGACACGAGGTTCAGTGATCTCGAAGAATTAAAGAAGCAGCTTCATCTGGATAAAGAGGCGGCATTGAAACTCCTGTCTTCAGGGAATTGATTCGCAGATGGAGATCTTCCATGATCATGCGGATCAACTCCCGTTGGAGGAGCGACCTGAAAAGTTTTGTAGCTTACATACCGGAATCGCATTCAATGGATGATTTCTTTTATGGATAACTGATACGCTATGCTTTGGTCGCCTTCAAAGGACTTTATTGAACAAGCCAATGTCAGCCATTATATGAAATGGCTGGCGAGAGAAAAGAATCTGACATTCGATGGATATCACGCGCTTTGGAAATGGTCGGTGGAAAATTCTAACGATTTCTGGGAATCGATCTGGCAATATTTCGATGTTATTCACGATGGTAGCTACCGATCGGTAACCGATCACCAGAACGAATTCAACGTCTCCTGGTTCGA
>DASUTP010000051.1:0-7916 GCA_036374515.1 Chryseolinea sp.
GTGGTATGGAAGGACCAAATCTGTCATCATCCGTTTCGGGATGCTCAACATAGATCGTCATTTCATGTGGATTCTTTATCGTTTAATCCATGGAAAAATGCTATCGCCAATACTAAAAAATACCCATGGCCTGAAATCAAAAAAGTTGCGACCAGGAATTTTGCCCTTAATTTATAGATTCTACTTCATTTTTGTACTCTTTGAACGCCCTGTATATACCAGACGCGATCAATTCCTGCCCATCCTCGCCGGCTAAAAATTTTTCTTCAGTAGAATTCGTCAAAAACCCCGTTTCTATTAATACGCTAGGCATGGTTGTACGCCATAAAACAACAAATCCCGCTTGCTTAACACCTCTGCTCAAACGGCCTACCCTGTCCTTAAATTGATTCTCAACCTTCTGCGCAAACTTAAGACTACTTTCCTGATAAGCACTCTGAATCAGCGTGAAAAGTATATAGGACTCAGGGCTATTGGGATTAAATCCTTCATATCGTTCTTCATAATTTTCATCCATCAGGATCACCGAGTTTTCACGCTGAGCGATGGCGAGGTTTCCTTCGTCCTTATGGAGCCCCATAACGAATGTCTCCGTACCATATGCCTTCGTGTTAGGGTTAGCGTTGGCGTGAATACAGATAAACAAGTCCGCTTTATTTTTATTTGCAATATCAGCTCTTTCATCCAGGGCAAGATAACGATCGTCTTTACGGGTATAAATCACTTTTACTCCCGGGATATTTTTTTCTATGTAGTTGCCCACCTTAAGAGCAATGCTCAGCGCGAGGTCTTTTTCTTTTAATAACCTGCCATGGGTCCCATTGTCGTGACCACCATGACCCGCATCAATGACTACGACATCCACTTTGGAATCGGGAGGTGTGTACGTACTGCCGGAAATTAGCAAGGTTATTGCTACGACTAGCGCTGTTAATCCTATATTCCTCACGTTCCGTTCAATGTTCAGAGTATTTGCAATAACTTTATGCAAAATTGTGAATTTTTCACTAAAAGCTAAAGTACTGTTCTTCAACTCTGCACGTGTGCAATATTTTATAAATTTCATACTCTTTTTTTGCATTGTCACGACTGGCTTTGGGCAGGTAGAATCTCAGGTGAAACCTCCGGAAGGCATATTGCCTGTCAAAGCTGATACTTCCCGCATTAATCCTGATTCCATTATTGTCGCGACCGATACCATTCCAAAAATTCCCAAAGTTAACGATTCCACTAAAGTAAAACCGGCACCGAAAGGTGATATAGAGACAACTATCAACTATTCTGCCAGAGATTCAATTCGTGCCAGCGTTGATGGCAAGCTCATTTGGCTCTATGGCGAAGCCAAAATTAAGTACGGGGAGATAGAATTGGAAGCAGAAGAAATAACTATTGACTACGGCAACAACACACTTACTGCACACGGTATCCGGGATTCTCTCGGAAACAGGGTTGGTTTTCCCATTTTTAAAAACGGCCCAGAATTGTACGAAACCAAAGACATCGTTTATAATTTTAAAACGAAGCGCGCGCGCATCAGCGAGGTCGTTACCCAGCAGGGCGAAGCTTACCTTCACGGCGACGTCGTTTATAAAAATGAGAAAGGCGAATTGCTGAGCAAACGGAATAGCTATACCACCTGTAATCTTGAGCACCCTCACTTCAGGATACGTGCCACAAAAACGAAAGCCATCCCCAATGATAAAATTGTTGCAGGACCATTCTACATGGAATTTAATGACATCCCGTTGCCCGTCGGCTTTCTTTTTGGCATGTTTCCATCACCGCGCAGAAGCGCTTCCGGCATCATTGTTCCTTCCTATGGAGAAGAACGGAGGCGGGGATTCAACCTCAGGGGCGGTGGATATTTTTTTGACATCAATGAGTATGTGAAGCTTGCCATTACGGGGGACATCTATTCAAAGGGCGGCCATGCCCTGTACGCAAATTCAAGCTACATGACGCGTTACAGGTATAACGGTACCGTTAACTTCGCGTACGCCAAAAATCCCGGCGATACTGAAAAAATCGAAGATGAAAGTTTTACGAAAGATTTCCGGTTGACGTGGAGTCACTCGCCGCAATCGAAAGGTACCGGCCGCTTCGCGGCGTCAGTTAATATTGCCACTGCTACTTTTAATGAAAACGTATATCTGAATCAGGGCAGCAGCGGCTACGTCAATCCTAACTTGAACAACATAACGGCTAAGCTAAGCTCTAACGTGTCTTATAGCAAGCGGTTTGCAGGATCGCCGTTCTCTATGGGTATAAACCTGAATCATAGTCAGGATTTGCAAACCAAGGCAGTCGACCTGCTGTTGCCAAACCTCAGTCTCAACATGACAAATATTTATCCGTTCCAGAGCAAGTCCGGAAAGGTGGGGCCGTTGGATAATTTCTCAATTGCTTATGCCATGAATGCCCAGAACCGAATAACCAACAACATCGGACGGGTGCCGGCAAGAGCAAAACAGGATAGTATCGCCCCGTTTACGACGGCAAACCTGCCGCTTTTCCTTGACAATGCACGAAAGGGGATCAGACACTCGATACCAACTTCATTTTCCTTCAAAGCACTCAGATTTTTCACCTTGTCTCCATCATTCAGTTATGAAGAAAAGTGGTATGGTGAAAAGTTAGACTGGGAATTCAACAGCGACTCAACGTTGCTGGTCAAAGCAGACACACTCCGTGAGTTTTCCCGCGTCAGCAATTATTCGCTCAGCGCTTCAATGACAACACGGATCTATGGTATTTATAATATCAAGAATCCGAATAGCAAAGTAAAGGCGATCCGGCATGTGATCAATCCAACGGTATCCTATACGTATACCCCTGACTTCTCACAAAACAAAAACTATTTCGAAAAATTCACCGATAAGGAGGGAAATGCTATTTACCAGGACCGCTATCAAAGTTTTGTCTATGGGGGGTCCAGCCTTGGTAACAGCAGTGCCATTGGATTTGGTATTGGAAATAATCTTGAAATGAAAGTAAAGGGACCACAGGATTCCGTTGCAAGAAAAGTGATGCTGCTCAATAACCTTTCCATCAACTCTTCTTATAATTTTCTGGCCGATTCCTTCAATCTGGCACCCTTCAGCCTGTCGGCCAATACAAATATCCTGGATAACCTTCTGAACATTAACCTGGCAGCGTCGCTGGATCCATACTACTATAAGCCCTACTATGACGAAGCGGGCCGACAACTCGAAGAGCGCGTAGATATACTGGCATGGAAGCACGGAAGCATAGGGCGTATAACAAATGCAACGTTGGCAATGAGCACTAACCTTAATCCTAAAGCAAGGAATAAGAACACCACGAGTCGCGAGAAAATCGGCAAGTCGGACCTGCCGGAGCAGGAAAAGGAATTCTTACTGCAGCATCCCGATGTATATGTCGACTTCGATATTCCCTGGAGCATGAATATAGGCTACAATCTCAATTATTCGCGGCCGATTAATTCAAAAGCGAGTGTGACACAAACAATAAACGTCAACGGGGATGTTTCGCTTTCCGAAAAATGGAAGGTTACCTACAGTTCAGGATATCACTTTGAGTCGGGGGAGTTTACTAACACTAATATCGGTATAACCAGGGACTTGCACTGTTGGACGATGAGCGTGAACTGGACCCCTTTTGGCAGATTCCAACAATTTTATTTTACCATCAATGTGAAGTCTTCGCTTTTGCAGGATTTAAAGTTGGAACGCAGGAAACCCTACTTTGATAATCTTTGATGTGCAATCAGCTTTCAGCCTACAGCTAACAGCCATTGGCGTCGTTGTAGTTTAGGCACTCCTTCATGCATAACTCAAGCAGCAAACTCCCAAGTGAGAACGAGCTCAAAACTTTCGGCGTGCAGGCCCAAGCTTTCTGCTGTAAGCTGTAAGCTGTTGGCCCCCTACGTCACCTCAGCCAACCTTCTACCTCCTCCATCGTGGGATTTTTCACATTTTCGAGCTTCATTTTCTTGCGTAATCCGCACACGTCGTTGAAGAGCTTCGATGCCTTCATCTCTTTAAGCTGGGCTTTTGAGGTAATCCCTAACTTTTGCAGCACAGGTACCAACTCGCTGCGAACGCCCAAAGATTCAAAATCCTTTTCGTTCATGGCGGCGATAGGAGTTTCAGGTTTCATTTGAGGGAAGAAAAGCACATCCTGAATAGACGCCGAATTCGTCATGATCATGGCCAGCCGGTCGATACCGATACCCAGCCCAGCCGTTGGAGGCATGCCGAACTCAAGGGCGCGCAAAAAATCCTCATCCAAAGTCATTGCTTCTTCATCACCCCTTTTTCCCAGCTCGAGCTGTTCTTCAAAACGCTGGCGCTGATCGATCGGATCATTCAATTCACTAAAAGCATTTGCTATTTCCTTGCTGTTGCAAATCGCCTCGAAGCGTTCCACCAGCCCAGGTTTCGTGCGGTGTTTTTTGGCGAGTGGCGACATTTCAATCGGATAGTCGGTGATGAACGTCGGCTGAATAAGAAGCGGCTCGCACTTTTCTCCGAAGATCTGATCGATGAGTTTCCCTTTGCCCATCGTGTTATCCTTCGGCACATGGAGCTGTTCACAAGTCTTTCGCAACTCCTCTTCGTTCATATTGGAAATATCGATGCCGGTAAAATGTTGAATGGCCTCAAACATGGTATAGCGTTTCCACGGCCGTTTGAAATCAATTATTTTATCACCGACCTTCACCTGCGTTTTCCCGTGAAGGTCTACGGCAACTTTCTCGATCATTTCCTCCACAAGCTCCATCATCCAATAATAATCTTTATAGGCAACGTAAAGCTCGATCTGCGTGAATTCCGGATTGTGAAACCGGGACATGCCTTCGTTTCTGAAGTCTTTCGAAAATTCGTACACGCCGTTAAAACCTCCCACGATCAGCCGCTTCAGATAAAGCTCATTGGCTATACGCAGATAAAGCGTCATGTCCAATGTATTATGATGGGTCTTAAAGGGGCGGGCTGCTGCGCCACCGTATAAGGGTTGGAGGATCGGTGTTTCAACTTCCAGGTATGCCTTTGCGTTGAGATACTGCCGCATGGAGTTTACAAGTTGCGTACGTTTCACGAATGCATCCCTAACGTGTGGATTTACGATCAGGTCGACATAACGCATACGGTACCGTTGCTCCGGGTCTGTAAATGCATCATGACGGATTATGTTTCCCTGCTCATCTGCCGTTTCTTTTACGACAGGCAGGGGTCGCAACGATTTTGACAACACGGTGAGGCTTGTAACGTGAATAGAAATTTCGCCCGTTTGAGTAGTAAATCCATATCCTTTAACACCGATAAAATCGCCGATGTCGAGTAACTTTTTAAAGACTGTATTGTAAAGCGTTTTATCTTCGGCCGGGCAGAGATCGTCACGTCTGATATAAATTTGAATACGTCCGGTTTCATCCTGTAATTCTGCAAATGAGGCATTGCCCATAATTCTGCGGCTCATGATCCGTCCTGCTATGGAAATTTGGCGATAGTCGCTTTTTTGCCTTTCGTAGTTCGTAAGAATCTCCTGGGCTGACGCGTTAACTTCAAATAAGTCTGCCGGGTACGGATTGATGCCAAGTTTGGCAAATTCCTCCAGGCTTTTTCGCCGGATGACTTCTTGTTCGCTCAATTGCATATTCCAAAATTTTGGGCAAAAATACGCGAATTAGGGAGAGGGAAAAACCGAAGTGAAATATTGCTGAAATTAAGGTCGAGGTTTCGACATTTTGGACGTTGTCCTCCTGCGCGCCAGCTCCTTTTTTATCAACGTCAGCTCGCGGCTGCTCTGGCCTGCCACCGACGTATTCTCCTCCGCGCGTCTGAAAAGATAAGGCATAACGGCGCGAACGGGACCATAGGGAACGTATTTGGCAACGTTGTACCCGAGTGTCGCCAGGTTAAAAGAAATGTTGTCGCTCATTCCAAACAGCTGTGAAAACCACACCCGCTCGTCCTTATTTGCCATACCATGCTTTTCCATCAACACCGTGAGAAAATAGTTGCTGTATTCATTATGTGAACCACACATGACAGCGATGCGTTGCTTATGGTCAAGACAAAAACTTAGCGCCTGGTTAAACGCATTATCGGTGGCATCCTTATCGGGAAAAATCGGACTAGGGTAATTTAATTCCTGCGCCCGATCCCTCTCTTTCTCCATATAAGCGCCGCGCACAAGCTTGACACCAAGGAAGTAATTATTCATCGTGGCGTCATGATATGCGGCGCGAATATTTCTGGGCGAGTCGACCCGGTAAAATTGGAAAGTATTAAATACGATCGGCCGTTCTTTGTTGTATTTCTCCATCATTCGATAGGCAAGCTTATCGATTGTCTCTTGTATCCAGGTTTCCTCCGCATCCACCAGGATCGGAATCTTATACTCGTGCGCTTTACCGCAGATCTTATTGATGCGGTCATAGACTCTTTCGAATGCTTTTCGGTCATCATCAGAAAGCGTGTCTTTCTTTTGAACTTTTTCCAGCAAATCCGCCGATGCAATTCCTGTTACTTTAAAAACGCAAAACGGAATATTATTCGAATGATGAGCGCTCTCTATTGTTCGTACCAGCTCATCCATTGTACCGTTAAATCCCGTTTCTGATTTTTCACCCTCGACGGAATAGTCGAGGATGGTCTTGACGCCATACCTTCCGAGCTGGTCGATGGTTTCTTTGCTTTCCTCAATACTTTCACCGCCGCAGAAATGCACAAAGACCGTATTGCGTATGATACCTTCCACGGGCAACTGCAGGCGTAGGGCAACCTTCACCATTTTGATAACCATAGCGGAGATCCAGGGATGATTGATGAGTCCGAAAATAAAATTCGCTTTCCTTAAAGCAATATTCGATTTGTATCTGAAAGCTATTGAGGTATCCTCGAAGGAAATATTGGGAACTGTATCCATACATCTAGGCCGGCCTAAATATAATGGGAATTCAGGCATCCGGACAAAGCAAATTGGTTTTGACGAGTTTTTAATAACTTTCGCCTTGATTTAACCAGCCGAATGCTTCCTGATAACATCTTGTTGTCCAGCAATCTCCTCGGAGACTTGCAGGAGTTCCTAAACAAAAAAAAATACAGCAATGTTGCCGTTTTAGTCGACGAAAATACACGGCGCCAGTGCTATCCTTTGATTCAGTCGGCACTTCCCAACCATTTTATCATAGCGGTAAGCAGTGGTGAAAGTGAAAAGAACATTGACACATCGGTCCGAATCTGGCAGCAAATGACCGAACATAACCTGGATCGGCATGCCTGTATGCTGGTGCTGGGTGGAGGTGTGTTGGGTGACATGGGCGGATTCTGCGCCGCAACCTACAAGCGAGGAATCGACTTTATTCTTATACCCACAACGTTACTCGCCCAGGTGGATGCGAGCATAGGCGGAAAACTCGGCGTCGATTTCAACCATTATAAAAATCACATAGGCGTTTTTCAAAAGCCGGTGCTGACTTTGTTATTCGATGGATTTCTGAAGACACTTCCCGAGGCGGAGCTGCGGTCCGGTTTCGCCGAGATTATCAAACATGCGTTGATCTCGGATGAGACGATGTGGAAAGAGATATCTGCAAAACCCTTGGCGCTGCAGGACTGGAAAAAACTAATTAAACATTCCGTTGAATTCAAGGCCTGGGTGACCACTGAAGACCCCAAAGAAAGGGGATTGAGAAAAATATTAAACGCTGGCCATACGATTGGTCATGCACTTGAAAGCTATCTGCTGGCGAAGGGAAACAGAATCCTGCACGGGGAGGCTATTGCCGCAGGGTTGATCGCAGAAGGTTATATCGCAAAAAATCGAGGTTATTTACTGGACACAGATCTAAGGAACATCTGCGATTTTATAATTACGGTTTATGGAAAGGTTTCGTTTACAGAGGATGAGCAGCAAGCAATTGCACA
>DASUTP010000052.1:0-2949 GCA_036374515.1 Chryseolinea sp.
CTTTCCAAACAAATGAATATGATCGAATTAAAAAGAGGACCGTATAAATTTACCCTGATCGGACCCACCGGACGGAAAACGATGGATGTTGAAATTTCCAAGTGATATGGAAGATTGTATGGACTCGCTCTCTTTCAAATCTGCCTAAGAGAACGTGGCAAAGCATACAACCCAGTAAGAAAGACTCAGCCCACCTTGTCTTGCATTGCCTAATCCACTAAATTTCAACAAAATCGCCATGCAACTTTAGATTCATCTTGAAAGCTCTAAAGATCATGTACAAGGATTTTTTTTGTCATCATTGCTCCGGGCAAACGCATTTTTTTAGGTTATGTTTCAGAGGATCCACAACATCCTGTCTTTAGAACGCCCCTGGTTTGACCGACTTGTAAAAATAATCTGGATCCTTTTGCTGTGCTTCGTCATTGGCTTTCCACTATACGTCTACACCGTTCGCATCGACCTCTTCGGTTTGTTTGGAGGCATGCCAAGTCTAAAGGCAATTGAAAATCCGGAAAATGATCTTTCCTCTGAGCTGATCTCCGCGGATGGTATTTCCCTCGGCCGTTATTTTTACTACAACAGAAGCCAGGTGACTTCCAAACAGCTATCGCCTGATCTGATTAAAGTATTGTTGTATTCGGAGGACCATCGGTTCTACAACCATTCGGGTCTTGACCTTCAAGCCTACCTGAGAGTGTTGTATGGGATCGTCACATTTAATGCGTCGGCCAAAGGTGGAGGTAGCACCCTTACACAACAGTTGGCAAAAAATCTCTATACGCTCAATCCCGAGCTGGACGGCAGCCTCGCTAAACTTGGCGAGCTTCCCAAGCGCATCATCCAGAAAACGAAAGAGTGGATCATCTCTGTTCACCTCGAAAGGAATTTTACAAAAGAAGAGATCATGACCATGTACCTTAATACTAGTGCCTTTGGGAGCAATGCGTATGGCATTAAGGTTGCATCCGAAACATACTTCAAGAAGCAACCCAAAGCGTTAAATATTCAGGAGGCAGCGGTGTTGGTTGGAATGCTTCAAAATCCTTCCCTTTATCACCCGCGATGGCGGCCGAAAAATTCGTTGAAGAAAAGAAACGAAGTGCTTTATAAAGCTTACAGCCACGGTTACATTAAATCTGAACAAACGTATGATTCCCTTGCATCGCTTCCCATAGAGCTAAAATATTCCGTTCAAAATCAAAATGCCGGCGACGCAGCTTACTTCCGCACTGCAATTGAACGTGAATTGTTAAGATGGTGCAGAGAACGGGGGCTTGACCTTTACGAGGCAGGATTAAAAATTTACACGACCGTCGATAGCAGAATGCAGCGCTATGCTGTCCAGGCCGTAGCTGAAAGCATGAGCGCGCAACAAAAAATTTTCGACGCGCATTGGAAAAATCGAAATCCTTGGATTGGTGATCGCGGTGAAGAAATAAAAGGATTTTTAGAATCCAGGATAAAGCAAACCGACGCCTATCGTCAGCTCATCAACAAGTATGGTCCGGATAGCGACTCCGTGGAAATTATGCTCAATGTCAAAAGGCCTATGACCGTCTTTAGCTGGAAGGGTGACCGTGATACACTGTTCAGCTCGATGGACTCGTTGCGTTACTACAAACGGTTCCTTCAAACAGGTTTCATGTCCATGGATGCACAAACGGGCGCGATCAAGGCATGGGTCGGTGGAATAAGTCACAGATATTTCAAATACGATCACGTACGACAAGGTACGCGCCAGCCGGGTTCAACCTTCAAGCCTTTTGTCTATGGTACAGCGATTGAAGCGGGTTATAGCCCATGCTATAGCCTTCAGGATGTATCGCCAACGTTTAACCTGCCGGGTGGTGGAACGTGGACGCCGGCAAATGCTGGCGGAGACCGCGGTACTGGCGAAACGCTTACATTAAGGAAAGCATTGGCTCAGTCTAAAAATTCTATAACGGCCCAAGTGCTGAAACTTGTGGGGGCGGAAAACGTCGTTGGCTTTGCACGCCGCGCCGGAATCCGAAGCAAACTTGACGCTGTACCCGCATTATGCCTCGGCGTAAACGATGTATCGTTATTTGAACTTCTCGGCGCCTATAACACATTCGTTAATCTGGGCATTCACATACAACCTTTTTACATCACGCGGATCGAAGATAAAAACGGCAATGTCCTCCAAAATTTTGTGCCGCTCCGGAACCAGGCAATCAGTGAAGGCACAGCGTTTAAAATGCTCTACATGCTGATGGGTGGTGTAGACGAACAAGGCGGGAATTCGGTGACGTTGGATGAAGAATTGAAACTAGACAACGAAATCGGGGCGAAAACCGGAACCTCCAATGATGCATCGGATGGCTGGTACGTTGGTGTAACCCGCGATCTGGTTTCGGGAGCCTGGGTTGGAGGCGATGAACGAAGTATTCATTACCGGGATTGGGCGATGGGCCAGGGCGGAAGAACAGCGAGACCCATTTGGGAAAAATACATGCTCAAGGTTTATGCGGATCGATCGTTACCCTACAAGAAGGGCGACTTCCGGAGACCCGCCGGTGGTGTTGATACGACTCTTGCGTGTGACGACGAATCCCAGGGCGACCCATTTCAACCCAATGACTAAACTCAATTTTCGGTAAACATCATCTCAGCGAGCCTGCCGTCTCGTTTGTAAATGTCCGGCCGTAAATTTAGTCTTCCTTCGCGCCCAACCCACGCAGTGAAATATGCAATGAACACCGGGACCGTTTTCTTCAACGTTACATATTTCTCCTTGCCTGAATTCATAGCCATTTCTATCTTCTGATCCGACCATGCTGCATCCTCTCGCAAAAGATAAGCCGCCAATTTCTTCGGTTCTTCCAACCGAATACATCCGTGACTGAAAGCCCGGTTGGTCTTGTTAAAGAGACTCTTCGAAGGCGTATCGTGCAGGTAAATATTATAGCTGTTGGGGAAGAGGAA
>DASUTP010000053.1:0-13495 GCA_036374515.1 Chryseolinea sp.
GAATAGCCACATTCCGTGTAAGCCCGTTTCACCGGTCAATTATTTCCATTCGTAGCCATAATCTTCAGTTCCCTGCCGAATACTGTAATCACACCACATATCGGGTATTCAAGACAAAATAACCACTATGAAAAAAAACTACACAATTCTAATAGTGCTATTGTGTTTGTTTGCTGCGTTCAACGCGGCAGCACACAAGCGAAAGAAGCCTACATCGTGTAAGGACGATGCGTATTCAACGGAAATCATTAAAGAAGAGCAGGTCTCCGAATCCTGTGTCAATTATGAAATCAAAGTTTCATATGATGGCTCACGTACCTATGGACTGTCGCATTACTCGCTGGCGATTCCTTGTGGTGAAGTAAAAAACTTATGGAATTCAGAAGGATGGAAGATGGTGTTGGGAAAAGACCGGACCACCGGCGTTTATGGGCTCAAGGTCGATGATATAAATGGTTTTGGAGACGGCAGAGCCGAAAGCTTCACCATTAAATTCACCTGGTGTTCGAGCGGTTCATGTATAAAGGACCTCGGTGTTGTCGCCTATAAATACGGCCAATGTGTTTCTTATGACACGCTGAATACAGAAAAGCCAGATACCACGCAAACCTGTTCGACGCTATTAGCTTCTTTGCAGAAGACAAATGCAACGTGCTCGTCCGCTAACGACGGTCAAATGGATGTCGTTGTTCAGGACGGCGCACCCCCATTTGTCTATTCGTGGTCTAATGGCGCAAACACTTCGTCCGCGCAAAACCTTGCAGCTGGAAAGTACTCTGTCACTATTAAAGATGCGAACGGAAACGTCTTAACGTTGAGCGATGAAATTACCTCCTCCCCGCCTATTGCGATTACAGGCACAGTATTAAATCCCGCCTGCAGTGGAGCAGCAAATGGGTCAGTAGACGTGAGCGCGACCGGCGGAACGGGAACGTTGACCTATGCCTGGAGCAACGGATCAACTGAACAAGATTTAAGCGGTGTCACCAGCGGTGTTTATACGGTAAAAGTTACAGACGCGGCGGGATGTTTTGCGGAAAAGAGCTTTGCATTGACAAATGGCGCATTGATCGCCGTACAATCATCGCTTACCCATCCAAGCTGTACGCAAATAAATGGTGGCATCGACATCACCCCTACGACAGGCGTAGCACCATATAGTTACCTCTGGAGTAACGGCAGCACAACGCAAGACCTGCAAAATGTGGCAGCTGGAAATTATACGGTAAAAGTAACCGACGCGCTGGGATGCTCAGTGGAAAGGCTTTACACGCTTCGAATCAACAACACATTGGCTTTGACTTATGTAGTGACACCCACCAGCTGCTTAGGAGATAACTCTGGTGCAATTAATCTAACGGTATCCGGTGGCACTGCCCCTTATACTATAGTATGGGCCGATGGTGTTACCACAGAAGACCGTTCAGGTCTCATCGCAGGCAATTACAAGGTAACCGTAACGGATGCAGCCGGGTGCTCAACCCAGCTAAACATCAGTGTATTTAAGAAACCAATTCAGGTAAGCAGCACGGTCAATCAACCCAAGTGCTCCGGCGAGCCAGGTTCGATCGTCCTTACTCCTCCCCCTGGCGGCTCATATAGCTATTCATGGTCGAATGGTGAAACCGGCACATCGATTGACGATCTTGCCCCGGGCATCTATTCCGTGACCATTACTGATGAAAATGGTTGTACCACTTCCTTATTCTTCGGTATAATTTCCCCGACGCCAATTGAAATTACGGGCAATGTCACCAATACGCAATGCGGCGATAACGGGTTATTTAATATCGACGTTTCAGTAATCGGCGGTAAATTTCCTTACGCTTATCTTTGGTCAAACGGGGCAACTACACAGGATCTTTCCGGCGTGTCATCAGGTACCCATACCGTTACCATCACAGATGCGTTAGGATGTGCTGTAAACAAGCAATTCACAATCGATCCGGTATCGACAAATTGGTCATGCCTCATTAACGCGCCTTCTGCGCCCGCCGTATGTAAGTCGGCAGGTAATACAATTGCTACGGGTGTTGACGGTGCGACAACATACTTGTGGACAGTTGCCAGCAGTGATAACAGCTGGGCGATAACGTCGGGAAGCAGTGATTCCCTTGCTATATACACGGCAGGTAACCCTGGCACTACCGCGACGTTTACGTTGACGATCACCAAGAACGGTTGTTCACAAACCTGTACCTATGCAATTACTGCTAATGGATGTGTCGAACGTGATAATACCGGCGGCGGAGACCCGACGTCCAGCGATCCTTGTACGGTAGTCACTCCAACTCCTCCAGGAAACCCTCCAGTACCTCCTACGGATCCGGAACCTGAGGAACCTACTCACGGCTGCAAGCCAAAAGTGGTTAAGATCTATCCAAATCCATTCAGAGAAAAAGTGAATTTCGAATGGACCGCTTCCAAGAATGACCATGTGAAGCTTGAGATCTATGATACTCGCGGAAAACGCATCGCAGTCATCTACGAAGGTCCGGTGAAAGCTGGAAAAGAGTATTCGTTTGACTGGAATGCCAATGGAAACGGCTGTGGAAAGGATAAATATTATTACTATCGGTTCACCTCTTCGAAGGGAGTGGATACCGGCAGATTGGTAAGAAAATAATGGCTCAGTGAAGTTGATAAAAGCCTGCTGATAATTCAGCAGGCTTTTTTTTTAACCCAACCGGGTAAAGGCACCAGTTGCTTCAACCACTCTTTCGTGTCCCACTAATTTAAACGCTCACAGAGTCACCTCATGGCGATTTACTTGATGGATTGCTCCCTTGTTTAGAAATTAACCAATAGATTAAAATTTTAGGTCATGAAGGTTGCAAAAAAGATTAACGCTTTTGAAATGTTATCCAGGTTGTATAGCGCCTTTAATGAAAAAGACGTTGATAAAGCACTGGAGGTAATTCATCCTGATGCCGTTTGGGCAAATAGCATGGAGGGTGGACTTGCAAAAGGACACCAGGAAATCCGGGATTACTGGATGCGTCAGTGGAGCTACATTCAATGGCATGTGCAGCCAAAACAACTTCAAAAGCTGGATAGTGAGAACTTTGTGGTTCAGGCACATCAGATCATCCGGGATTTGTCGGGAAATATTGTTTCCATAAGGAACCTTGAGCACATTTTTCACATTGAGAACGGATTCATCACAACGATGAGTATACGCTGAAAGGGTTTGAGGGTAAGGATAGCGCCAGTTTGCCCCAGGGTTAAGTTTATCGCAGCGTCACCGCATCAGGTTACGAAAGATCCCGCCAAAGTATATAAATTGCTGTGATCTATTCATAAACCCATGAAGGCCTTCCTGCTTTGCCCGTTGATAGTGTTATTCTTTGCCGTTGCGGAGGCCCATAGTGGGTCGTCAAAGTTCGGAGAAGTTTCTCATGACGAATTAACGATGAAAAATTATGTCGCTGATACAAGTGCTGCGGCCGTAATTGTCTTTGACAAAGGTTCAACATCGTTGATCAATACGTCGACAGGCTATATTGCTTACAAACGTCACGTGAGAATAAAGATCTTCCGGAAGGAAGCGATCAACGACTGGGCAAGCGTCACCATGTTCGTAGAACGGGGAACTCTCGCTAAGCTTGATGGAATTACATACAATTTCGAAAGAGACAGTGTGGCCCGGAGCAAAATCGATGAAAATGCCATCTTTAAGAGAAGATATGGCAAATACTTTGACGAGATTAATTTCACTTTGCCAAATGTAAAAGAAGGCTCAGTAATTGAGTATACTTATGTTATCAAGGGCGACGTAGGTGTGTCCCCCTGGCAGTTTCAATATAGCGTTCCCGTTGTGTCCAGTGAATATTCCGTGACCTTGCCCACCCATTATAAATTGCGTCACACACTCAAGGGACTGCTTTTACCCACTTACGAAACAAAAAATGGTGTGCAGAGATGGGTTTTGGCAGACGTGCCAGCGTTTAAAGCGGAACCATTGATGCCAAATAAAAATGATTACGTTTCACAGGTGGAATTTTCGTTTTCGATAAGCACCTGGGAAGCTGTTACGGGACGCTTGTGGGGAGACCCAAATTTTGGGGGTACAGTCAGCGGCATTGTTACAGGATCCTCTTTCCTGAAAAAGGAAGCTGAAAAAATGACTGAGGGATTAAATGGCGCCAAAGAAAAGATCATCGCCATTCACCGATACGTAAGAGACGCACTGGAATGGGATGGCACGGAAGATATCTATGCCGCAGATGACCTTAAAGACAATTTTAAAACGAAAAAGGGAACCGCCGCTGACATAAACCTGACCATGGCGGCAATGCTTCACGCAGCGGGCGTGAAAGTTGAGATGGTTCTCCTTAGCACCCGCGGCAATGGATTTATCAGAGTTGACCGTCCCAGTGTACGTCAATTCAATTATGCCATTTGCCGTGCGTACGTGGACACAAGTACCTACTTGCTGGATGCAACTGAAAAATATCTTCCCTGGAATGTCTTGCCCGAACGCTGCCTGAATGGAATAGGCCTGGCGTTGTCCGGAGAAATTTACCAGTGGATCGACGTTGAGTCAAGGGCAAAAGACAGAACTGTGGCAACAGCTGACCTTGCCCTGGAAAACAGCGGGGAGTTGAAAGGTAAATTAAGCTACACGCGCAGTGGATATGCAGCGTATGGAATGCGAAAAAGTGTTCTGAAGAATGGTAAAGACCGTTACGTCGACGACTTTAAAGCAGGCAAACAAAACTGGACCATTCTGACAACTGAATTTCAAAACCTGGAAGATCTCGAAAAATCGGTCGTTGAAACCCATCAATTTTCCATTCAGGATCACGGAATTTCAACCGACCAAATGATTTACATTGACCCGTTCATAATCTTCAGGGAAGATGAAAATCCCTTTAAACGTGAAACGCGGCAGTTTCCCATCGACTTCGGGACGAAAAGTGAAAAAATCTACGTGACGAATATTACCCTACCGGACGGATATTCTATCGACGAACTTCCCCAACCAAAAGTGACTGCCCTACCGGGAAATAAATGCAGGTTCGCTTACACCGTTACGCAGACTGGTAATCGGCTGACCGTCGTCAGCAACATTCAGATCAATGAAAGAATTTTTATGCCCGAAGAGTACCCCGCATTGAGAGAGTTTTACAACCGCATTGTCGCAAAGCAGTCGGAGCAAATTGTTTTGAAGAAAAAAGGATAACACGGAGTGTTTTTTGATTTTTCAGGCCGGCGTTGAACGCCTAGGCACGTTAGTCCAGAAGCTGTGTTATGCCAGTTGCATGCACGCACTATACCCTGACCGGAACGCGTTCACGATCGACTTCGGCGTCAGTACCGTCAACGGGATGTCTGGGGGCAATTGAATCTTTTTGTCATAGCCAAACGGCGTCCATCTGTGCATCTGCCGGCAACTAATTAAGTATGCATCGTCGCCCAACGCAACAAACGTCCCGTCCGGCAAGGAAGCTGGATCTGCTTCATAGGTCATTTTTCTATCCTGCGCCGAAATGCGCTCACGATGAAGGATATCGTCTATTTGCTGGATTGAGATCTTTCTATGAAAATGAAATTCCGGATTACCCGCGAGCCAGTGTGTTTTGAATTTTTCAGCTTCCACGCGCCGGCACTCAAAACATGGACGATGGCCCGCGGCAAATGAGGTAGCCTCATCCAAAAAAAATAGCTCCGTGTAAAGGCCTGGTGCCATAACCTCTCTCCTCCTCCCCTTGAATTCAAGTTTACAGGTAATCCATGCATGCAGTCTATACGCGCGAACAATTTCGCGTTGGTGCGTGTGCAGCAGACCCCGGTTTCCCATCAACGCCCCGCGAGCCTCTGTCTTAAAGATATTTCCAAATGGATCGACGCGGTTCTGTAGCATAATGCAGGGTCTCTAAAACGTAGTGGAGATTTGATAACTTCATTCATGGCAAGACAATGTTACGTAAAAGGGCACAGACTTTTCCAGATAGTCTTATGCACTTCAGGTTCGTGAAGTCACAGTTCAACTTACAAACAAGAATTTTTGAATCGTTACATCCCGGCCATTTGGTCTGAAAATTTGAAAATCGGTTGGATTACGGTGCGTAAATAGTTGCAGACCACAAATGGAAAGGCTGAGTGTACTTCAGGTTGAAATGAGCAACGCCATAAATGAGAATATTGTCGTGCCTAATAATTCGGCACCGCCAAATAAACTTCTATGACGCGCGGCTCCATCGACACTATTCTGATACCGCCGTACAAATCAGCATCGCTCAGATGGAATTGGATAAAATCACCTTCATCGTAATCGAGATCATTGCTCCCACCACCTGGCCAGTGAATTTTAAAGAGGCTTGGTCGTTTTGTAACCCAGTCTATGATGTTCGCCAAAGGCTGATCTGACAAAACAAAGGTAGGCACCTCCATGATTGCTGGATCCCTGTGATCAAGCTCCGCCCATAGGGCAGCCGCCGCCTCAACCTTCTCATTATAGTAGAGTGAGAAAACCTTGTCATGCGTGTTGGCTGGGTCCACACTGTTCAGGTAATCAAAACTGCTGAGCGCTCCATTGATGCCGAATACGGTTGGAATCTTATTGTTATCCGCGGAGTTGTCGTAGTCTGGCCAGGTTATTCTCCAGGCCAGAGATTTTGAGGTTTCGAAGAAATCGTTTCTTGGAATAAACTCCCGCGCAATGATATCGGGATAAGGATAATCCCAGCTACTGCTTTCAGGGATCCCCTCCGGAAGATCGCGCCCCTGACGGCCGAAAATTTCTCCCCCTGTGACAACGGAAATCCCCTTATCGCCCGTAAGATGGTATTCGTCGCAACTGGAAAAAGAAGTGACAAAAATCGCGCAAAGCAAAAGTCGCGTCAAAGCTTTTGAAATTCTCATGTTCGATGCTTTAAAGTGTTTGTCAAAGAAGATGATTCAACCACCAATCTCGCAGCAAAAATAAGGTGGTTTCATTTTTTGCGTTAGCGCAGGTGTCACACATAATATAACTGATGTATCATCTGAACATTTTCACAATTCCGACCAGGAAATTTCTTTCGACTATTTAAGGAGGCGATGTGCCCATGTTTTTTTGAGGAGCGATGACAGCTGCGTTGCCTATCTCCTTTAACTACAAAGCGTAGCTGCGGCGGATCGCTTTCACGATCTTGACAGCCATGCCAACGGCTTAGCATCCGTCGCCATCTTGCGCTAATATTTTCTAGCCGATATGGTATCGACTCACCCAAAATGGGGATAGGAAGCCTATGGCCCGCTGGCTACATTTGTTTTCTCTCAACGATTCAAATCAAAAGCCTCGCATATTATGACGTTTAGCCATTTCAACTTTATTAGCCTCCTGTTAATACATCGCCGGCACTGCCGCGTATTTTTTTACCTCTGCCCCCTCATGCTCACGGCCTATATCGCTGTGGCACAGAAACCCAACATCGTTTACATCATGGTCGACGACATGGGTTATGCAGACCTAAGTAGCTTCGGTCAAAAAAGTTACCAAACACCGCATATCGATAAACTTGCCAGCCAAGGGATGAAATTTGTTAACGCTTATTCCGCGGGAGCGGTATGTACGCCAACGAGGGCAGCATTCATGACCGGAAGATATCCGTCTGGTACAACGGTAGGCTTATACGAACCGTTAACGGGTGGAAACCGCGATAAAGAAGTAGGGATTACACCTGACACGCCGTCCATTGCACAGCAAATGAAATCCGCCGGATACGAAACAGCGCTTATCGGCAAGTGGCACCTTGGATGTCAACCACAACACAGTCCGGTAAAGAATGGCTTTGATTACTTTTTTGGATTCCTCAATGGTGCCGCTGATTACACTTCCCACAATACATTCGGCGGGATACCGGATCTGTATGAGAATGACGTGGCAATTTCGCGCAAGGGCTATCTGACAGACCTGTTCACAGAAAAAGCGTTGGAGATCATTCAATCAAAGAAAAGTAAACCGTTCTTCCTGGCACTTATGTACAATGCTCCACATTGGCCATGGCAGGGTCCTGGTGATCCACCATATCCAGACACCGTGGATTTTAGGAAGGGCGGATCGCCCGACACGTATGCTGCAATGATGAAAAGTCTTGACAACAGCATCGGAAGGATCTTGCAGGCGATGGAAGCGCAAAAATTGCTGCAAAACACACTGATCATTTTTACCAATGATAACGGCGGTGAAAAATATTCAAACAATGGTGGTTTTTCCAAAGCAAAGAGCACTCTATGGGAGGGCGGAATTCGTGTGCCGGCTTTTGTCGTATGGCATGGTAAAATAAAACCCGGTAGTAGTACGGAACAGTTGGCCATCACGATGGACTGGACCAAAACTATTCTGGCCGCGGCAAATTCAAAGGGACCGTCGTCTATGTCTGATGGTATTAATCTGCTTCCCATATTGACGGGGAAAAGCAAAGTGATCGATCGTGACCTTTATTGGCGTACATCTCAGCATCGAAAGCAAAAAGCGATGCGCCTGGGAGATTGGAAATGGCTAGTCGACGATTCAGGGGAATACCTTTTCAATCTAAAGAACGACCCCGGTGAAAGTAATAATCTCAAAGATGTGGAGCCAAAGATCCTTACCGGCATGAAATCAAAATACTCGGTTTGGGAAAAAAATGCATTGCCGCCGGCGTTGTAATAGCGTGCCGACCAAATAAGATTGAGATTCTCAATCCTGAATGCAAGTTAGCCGAGGTAGAGCGCATTTGATTTATTTGACCACCTCACGGTCGGCCACATTCACGGGGAAGGCGCAAATGATTACCGGCAGCTAAGGAGTGTCATGCCAAACCACCACGGCAAAGAAAAAATAAGCAACTCGGATAAGCAGTCCAGCATCGGTACGGTATGGTTGATTCAAAGCCTGCAACTAAATTATACTCCGCCCATTTTGTTCATTCCGACATAAATTCCCACAACCCTCGTGCATTTTAAACCACTTTAATTCCGGATAACCGCCTTTAAAGACCTTTTAACCAGCGCTTCTCATTGCACCATTTAAGGCTACCCTTTAAATGCCTAACTTCATGATGGGTCAACAATGCGAGATTTTTTAAACTGGAGAGACCCAAATCTGCACAAGATTATTTTTTTATCCCAAACTGAAACTTTTTTTCAATTCAAGGTCTGCATAAAATCATTGGACCTTGTTTTTCGGATCAATTAGGCTGCTTTTCAGCATTCTAGCCTTTTGGTATATCCCTTGGATCTATTAAAGCCCTAGCAAACACGGACAATGAAAACCTCATACTCCTATCAGGTTCTTGACCTTATCAGGACGTTTACAATTCCCGCTATCCGCCAAGTCGCAACAACAATTGCACTCAAAACAGTTGTGTTAGCGGCCTTGATATTAATTTTTGTCACCAGCCAGGCTCTAGCCCAATGGTTACCCGGTTACGCTTACAAAGGCAAGCTAACCATCAAGGGATCCGAAGTTTGCGGATCCGGAACGCTCACAAATTTTCCTGTTTTGATAAATCTCAATGGTGATGTATTTAAAACATCTCCTGCAGGCCTTGTGATGCATCCCAACGGGTTTGATATCGCATTTACAGCAAGTGATCAAACGACAGTTTTGAATCATGAAATTGAAGCCTACAATGGAACGGGAGGAACATTTTCCGCCTGGGTAAGCATACCTTCTCTAAGCGCGAGTGTAGATACTGAAATCTACTTTTATTATGGACATCCGGGTATTTCCGCCGACCCATCAGCAGCCGCTACGTGGGATACCAATTTCCGTACGATCTATCACTTCAATAACGACAATTTTAACGACGCGACAATTAACGGAATCAACTCCACCAACAATGGGACCACGAACATCGCGGGTAAAATAGGTGATGGCCGTGATTTTGACGGAGCCGCCAACTACATTCAATCGTCCAGCAACGACCTGGCGACTGCCAATAATTTTACAATCTCAGTTTGGTTTAAAGCGGACGTTGTTAGTCCCGGGCATATTCTGTGGCAAGGTTTGTCAACTGAAAACGGATGGGGAAATGGCGTGGGTGGTGCACAGGAAATGAACCTTTCTACAGGAACATGCTGTCCGGGAAATCTTGCCCAGAATGACTATCTCTCATACTTCCTGGGCGACCGTGAGGAACAAGTGACCCCGGATGTCTTATCGGTCGAAACCGGGTTTACCAATACCACGACATGGCAATACGCCGTCGCGACCGTTTCCAACCTCGACACGTCGCCAGTTGCCGAGCTGTTTTTAAACGGCGTTTCAATTGGCACAAATGCCGGCGCCGCCAACGCCTTAACCGCCCGCAACTTGTGGAATTCAAATTTATTGATCGGAAGGCCAGGCGCCAATTCAAGGTTTTTTAATGGTCAGATCGACGAAGTGAGAATCTCAAATACCGTTCGTTCAGCGGATTGGGTTTGTACTGAGTTCAACAACCAAAGCAACCCAGGGATTTTTAGCGGGACTGTAAATCATGCTCCCGATGTCACCGCATTAGAAGGCTCGTCATTAACTTTTACCGAAGGTGATGGTCCGCTTACGCTAACCTCTACCCTCAGCGTTTCAGATTGGGAACAACCGACACTAAGCGCTGCTTCCATCAGCATCACCGGAAACTACAACAATGGCGAAGACGTCCTGGCTTTTACAAACGCTTTTGGCATCACTGGCTCATTCGACGTCACAACGGGAATACTCTCGCTTTCAGGAAGTGCAACGTTTGCCGATTACCAATCGGCACTACGATCTGTAACTTATCAAAATACAAATACCAACAATCCTTCAACGTTAACTCGGACCATAAGCTTTACTGTGACAGACGGCACGGACAACAGCGCTGCGGTTTCCCGGAATATAGCCGTCACGGCTATCAACGACGCGCCGGCTTTAACATCGATCGAAGCATCAGCACTGTCGTATTCAGAAGATCAGGCTGCCACCGTGATCACATCCTCCATCGCTGTGGCCGATGACAATACGCTGATAAGCAGCGCAACGGTACGGATATCCATAAATTACAACAGCGCGCAGGATATTCTGACGTTTACAAACATGCTGGGGATCACAGGCACTTTTACCCCTGCAACGGGTACTCTGTCCCTCACAGGGTCAGCGACACCTGCTGATTATGAAGTGGCATTAAGGTCCATCACATATCGTAATACAAACAGCATATCACCCTCTGTCCTGACCAGAACGGTGAGTTTCACAGTAAATGATGGCGTGTTATCCAGCAATATTGCAACGAGAAATATTTCAGTCAGTACAGTAAACGACCCACCTTTACTTAACGCGATCGAAAGTACGACACTTACCTTCAACGAGGGCGCGGCCGCTGCAGTCATAACGGGTAGTACCACCATCACAGACGTCGATCATGCGAACCTAGTGGGTGCCACCGTTCAGATCACTTCAAATTATGCGCCGGCAGAAGACGTGTTGACATTTACAGCCGCGGGGGGAATAACCGGCGTCTATGACCCTGCCACGGGTACGATGCAGCTTTCCGGATCCGCTTCGGTGACGAACTATAGAAATGCCATTCGTGCAGTAAGATATATAAATTCAAACACGAATAATCCATCAACCCTTACCCGGTTGGTAAGCTTTACGGTGACCGATGGTACTGATGCCAGCAATATCGCGACAAGAAGTATCAACGTGGTCGCTTCCAATGATGCTCCCGTCCTTTCCGCAATAGAAGGTGTCACGTTGGCGTATACTGAGGACCAAGGCCCTCTTTCTGTCACATCGACGCTTGTGGTGACCGACGTAGACAACCCTACGTTGCCCTTTGCAACCGTCCAGATAACAAGTAACTTTAATAATTCTCAGGACGTGCTTGCCTTTAGCGGCGGATTTGGTATTACCGCTACTTATAACTCCGCCACGGGATTGCTGACTTTGACCGGCCCGGCCAGCCCTGCAGACTTTCAGGCGGCACTACGGGCCGTCACCTACGAAAATACCAACACATTCAATCCCTCCACCACGATCCGAACGTTAACTTTCCGGACAAATGATGGAACGGTGAGCAGCAATTCGCAAACCAGGACCATAACCATCACACCCACCAACGATCCGCCCCGCCTTTCATCTATCGAAAGTTCGGCACTTTCGTATTCAGAAGGTCAATCAGCAATATCGGTCAGCACGACCGTCGCCGCAGCGGATGACAATCCTAATCTAATCGGAGCGACCGTTCAAATTACGGGAAATTACAACAATACCGAAGACGTCCTCTCCTTCGCAAATACTGCGGCCATAACGGGATCTTACGATGCTGCTACAGGGACGATGACCTTGACCGGCACCACCACGGTCGCCAACTTCCAGTCCGCTTTGCGCAACGTCAGGTATAGAAACTTAAACAATACAACCCCGTCGGCACTTACCCGTACCGTTAGTTACACCGTCGCTGATGCCGCTTTTTCCAGCAATACAGTCACAAGAGACATAAATGTAATCCCCGTTAATGATGTACCGGTAGCTGTAAACGAAACCGTTACGACCATCGAAGAAACCAACATTATCATCGACGTCCTTTCAAATGATACAGACGTAGACAACGCCATCGATCCGACAACGGTAGTAGTTACAACGCAGCCTGTCAACGGAACAGCCACGGTTGATGCCACGACGGGCGCAATAACCTACACTCCCAATGTTGATTTCAGCGGTTCCAATACGATCAGGTATACTGTGAAGGACGCGAGCGGCGGGACTTCGAATACCGCAACTGTTACGGTGAATGTCACTAATATCAACGATATCCCCGTCTTCGTGGCAGGACCGGATCAAACAATTAATGAAGACGCGGGCACACAAACAATAAGTGGTTGGGCAACAGGAATCAGTGATGGTGACCCTTTCACGACACAATCGCTTACCTTCGTTCTCAGCAATACACACCCTACGCTATTCGCTTCACAGCCATCCGTAAATTCATCCGGAACGCTCTCTTACCGTACGGCCACAAATGCTCCTAATGTTGCCACAACAGTAACGGTCACCATTTATCTTCGGGATAATGGCTTGGACACAGCGCCTAACGTAAATCAAACCGCGCCCCAAACCTTTACTATCACGGTACTTCCCTTAAACGATGCACCCAACGCTGTGGCCGACTTCTACAGCACGAGTTCAAATACATCAGTCGCAGCAAATCTGCGTTCGAACGATACTGACGCCGACGGTAATCCGATGACGGTAAGTAGTACGCCTGCAGTTGCCCCGACACTGGGTTCTGTCGTCATCAATACGGATGGTACCTTCACCTACACGCCTAACGGCAACTCTACTGGCACGGATACCTTTACTTATGAAATATGTGATAATGGCAATGACAACGGCGTACCTGCTCCCAAATGCAGTCACGCGGTGGTTACAATTACCATCAATCCACCGAATTCCGAGTATAATATCGTCGGAAATAATTCTATCCAGATCGGCACACATTGCTTCATCCTTACGAAGGCGTTAAACAATCAGCAGGGTGCTGTGTGGCATCGGGAACCC
>DASUTP010000054.1:0-3555 GCA_036374515.1 Chryseolinea sp.
CACCTACACCTGTATCAACTGGCTTCGGGCTCTTCCATATGTGCGGGCTTGGGCTGAGAAATATAAAGATCTTGGGTTAGTGGTTATCGGTATACATACGCCTGAGTTTTCTTTTGAAAAAGATCTTAACAATGTTCGCAACGCTGTTCACGAAATGAGAATCGATTACCCAATCGCTATTGACAACGATTATGCTATCTGGGATGCATTCCAGAACAATTATTGGCCAGCCTCATATTTCATAGATGCAAAGGGTACTATTCGTTATCATCAATTTGGTGAAGGCGAATACGACCAATCGGAAAAGATTATCAAGCAATTGCTTGAGAACTCAGGAGTTAAGGGAATTGATCACACCCTTGTGTCTGTGAATGCAGTTGGGGTAGAAGCGGCTCCAGACTGGGCCAACCTTAAGTCACTCGAAAACTACCTAGGCTACGAACGAACTGAAAACTTTTCGTCCCCAGGTCGCACGCTTTTAGGAAAAGGGAACGTCTATGATTTGCCTGACAGGCTAAAGCTCAATTATTGGGCCCTTTCAGGGAATTGGACGTTCAATAAAAAAAACATAACGCTGAATATCGCGGGCGGCAAGATCGCATGCCGTTTTCACGCTCGTGATCTTCACTTGGTCTTGGGACCGACGACACGAGGAACCTCTGTGCGATTTCGTGTATTTATTGATGGATTGCCACCGGGTGATGCTCATGGCGTTGATGTAGATGTGCAAGGCAATGGGAAGGTTGCAGAACAACGGCTCTACCAAATGATCCGCCAACCGAATCAGATCACTGAGCGCCTGTTCGAGATCGAATTCCTCGATCCGGAAGTGGAAGCATTTGCGTTCACATTCGGATGATCAGTGGCCGCTTGACAATAAAAAATACTACACTAAAAATATTTTAAAATGAAACAGAAAGTATGGTTTATCACCGGAGCTTCCAAAGGGTTCGGTTTGGAAATTGCCAAAGCAGCACTTGCTAATGGGGACAAAGTAGTGGCAACGGTAAGAAAAAGTCGCGAGAAATTTGAAGCAAGCTTCAAAGAGACAGACGACATACTCATTGTACAATTAGATGTTACGAAAGAGCGCGAAGTAAAAAACGGAATTGAAAAAGCTATCTTCCGTTTCGGGAGAATTGATGTTCTTGTAAACAATGCCGGTTATGGGCTGCTCGGCGCAACCGAAGAAGCCTCGGATGAAGAAGTCAAACGACAATTTGATACCAACGTTTTTGGGCTGCTGAATGTCACGCGGTCTGTCCTTCCTCACATGCGTAGTCAACGTTCTGGTCATATCATAAATATTTCCTCGCTCTTTGCTTACATTGCTTCTGTACCCGGCCTTGGCATTTATAGTTCAACGAAATTTGCTGTAGAAGGCATATCCGAAGGGTTGGCACTTGAAGTAAAGTCGCTGGGCATACACGTTACCGCTGTGGCTCCGGGACTATTTAGTACAAATTTCGCTTCGCCCGATTCCTATCAATCCTCCAAGTTAATTTTTGAAGACTATAAGGAAACTGTTGGCAAAGTGAGGGAGGGTCTCAAACAATTGGATGGCAACCAACCTGGTGATCCAGCAAAATTAGCCCAAGTGATTATTCAACTAGCGGATAGCGAACATCCACCTCTCCATTTACCAATCGGAAAAGATGCGGTATTAGCTTTTCGGGCAAAAACTGACATGATGCATAAAGACGTTTCCGTGTGGGAGAACATCTCCGTCAGCACGGATCGCCAAACCGCAGTGAGCTGAAGTATTACCAATTAGAAAAAATGTGAGTTCATCTTTGGTGACAACGATGACGTGGAGCAGGTTTTGGATTATGGCTGACACCCCCACTCATTTAGCCATCACAACCAGTGGTTTCCCTTTTTCAACGATATAGGTTGCGAGCTCCGATCCATCAATACTACCGACATTCTTCGCTGCGTGAATCGTTTCGGCTGGAATGAATAATACGTCGCCGGCCCTAAGCGTCACCGGCGGTTTCCCCTGAATTTGATATTCCAAAACACCTTCAATAACGTAGACGATCTCCTCACCAGGATGTGAGTGCTCCCCAAAGGCAGCACCAGGTTCGAAGTCGACACGTGTTTGTATCACCTCGCGTCCCTGGACACTGAGATTATGACGTTGAAGATCCGTTCGTTTAATTCCCGATCGCTGGGAGATCGCTGAGCTAAGGCTGGCAAGTGCTGCCAGTCCGACAACAATAACAACGGTGCAAGCAAGGAGCATTTTTTTCTTATTCATTGTTTTTATTTATTAATAGTTGATATTTCATTCTCAAGCATAATTGCGTGCTCGCGAGCGCGCAGATAGCGCTCGGCGTCCAGCGCGCCCATACATCCACTACCAGCCGCCGTTACTGCTTGCCGGTATACCTTGTCCTGCACATCACCCACGGCAAAGACTCCTTCGATGTTGGTCCTGGATGTACCCGGTATAGTTTTGATGTAACCGATTTCATCCATGTCAAGAAAGTTTTTGAAGATGTCGGAGTTAGGTTTGTGCCCAATGGCTACAAAAAAGCCATGGACTGGAAGCGTGGTGACTTCGCCGCTCATTCGATTAACGAAACGCACTGCTTCCACCGTTTTTTCGCCCAAGACCTCGTCGACTTCTGAGTTCCAGTAGATCTTAATGTTGGACGTTCTTTTCACTCGGTCCTGCATGATTTTGGATGCGCGCATCTCGTCCCTGCGAATGATCATGTGCACGTTGGTGCACAGTTTGGAGAGAAAGAGCGCTTCCTCCGCTGCAGTATCTCCGCCGCCGACAATTGCCACTTCTTTTCCGCGGGAAAAAAAACCGTCGCATACCGCACAGGCGCTGACGCCGTGTCCTGTAAGGCGCTGTTCGCTGTCGAGTCCAAGCCATTTGGCTGAAGCGCCTGCTGCAATGATGATTGCAGGAGTTTCTATTAGCTTGTCCTCATCGATCCAGACCTTGTATGGTACCTTTGAAAGATCTACCCTGGACGCATATCCGTAGCGAACGTCTGCGCCCATGCGCATGGCTTGTTTTTCAAAGTGCGTCATCAGCTCGGGGCCTTGAATTCCTTCAGGAAAACCTGGATAGTTTTCCACATCGGTAGTGATTGTAAGTTGCCCACCCGGCTGGCTGCCTTGGTAAAGGACCGGGTCTAAATTGGCACGCGCGGCATAAATCGCAGCAGTATATCCTGCCATGCCTGAACCGATTATAAGTAGCTGTACCTTCTCAGCAGATGTCTGTACCATTAGATTAATTATTTATCTGAGATGCTTTGTATGAAGATTAAGCAGTACTCCTTATTTGCCGACTGTACCAGCATGATGAAAAATGTGCTTGTTTTCAATAAATTCATGCATTGCCGCCAGCCCATTTAGCCGTCCAATGCCACTCGCCTTAAAACCGCCTTCCTCGAATTCATCGCTTACCTGAGCCCAGTTATTTATCCAAACAGTTCCTGATTGTAACTCCCTAGCTACACGTAATGGTAAGTCGATATTCCGGGACCAAACTGAAGCGCTTAGGCCGTAAATGCTGTCATTCGCCAATGAAAT
>DASUTP010000055.1:0-4583 GCA_036374515.1 Chryseolinea sp.
TCTTGTCGGTGCTAAAGGCAGGTTTTTCCCAGGATGTCTGCAGGGGGTCTTTACCATCCACATCCCAAATGAACGGCTCACGCACATACGCATCGGGTCCGAAAAAATCTTCGTAAGTTTTTAGTTTATCTCCTACCATACCTATTTCTTCACCATAGTATAAGTATGGCGTTCCTGGTAACGTCAGCAAGAGCGCTGCGGCCATGCGCGCCTTGTTTACGTCACCTTTCAATTCTGTTAACAATCGTGTCTGATCATGGTTCTTGATAAATGTCGCGTCGAGGTATTCGGTTGTAATAGATTTATAATAATCGCTGATGTCTTTATACTTTTTTACAAGGCCAATCGTGTCCATTCCCGACTGAGCGACATTGGTGATAGCATAGCCAAGGTCAAAATTAAAAAGTGAAGGCAAGCCTTTCAGGTAGGGTGCAACTGTTTTCGCGTCAGACCACACTTCGCCCACGAGATAGACATCTGGCTTTATCTTTTCCATTTCTTTCCTGAACCAAACCCAAAAAGCGTGATTGTCGTCAGCGCGATCGTCTGTAAAGATGTGTCGTGCAGCATCCATCCGAAAGCCATCCACCTTTACGTTGTTGAGCCAGAAGCGGGCAATAGCAAGGATTTCATCCCGGACTTTGGGATTATCCAAATTAAGATCGGGACACAGACCATTGAAATATCCATAATACTGTTCGCTGACGGTATCCCCGTTGACCGGATGCCATTTGCGCAGGTTGTCTGAGTCGTACGACACCGATTTCTTAAAAATCTGATTCCTGATGGAGTCCTTCTTGGCCCAGACGTAATAATCGCGGTAAACATTGTTCTCGCCTGACTGAGCCTGAACAAACCAAGGATGTAAATTTCCGGTATGGTTAATTACAAAATCGGTAATGACCTTGATACCACGCTTATGGGCCTCGTCAATAAAAATTTTGAAGTCGCCCAACGTGCCATAATCCGGATCTATGTTTTGGTAATCGGTCACATGGTATTTGTGATAAGTATCCGATGGCATGATCGGCATCAACCAGATTCCGTTTATGCCAAGATCCTTCAGATAGTCCAGTTTCAGCGTCAGTCCTTTAAAATCCCCTTTTCCGTTGCCATCGCCATCGGCAAATGACATCACAAAAATTTCGTACTTGACACCATAGGGCCACTGCGCTGCATTCGGTTCCTCCGTCCTCTTACAAGAAGCAATAAGAAGGCACGAAAACAATAGGGTGATAAGAATTTTGGGCTTCACATGAGGGTTATTTGATTTTGAAAATGTAGGAACTAAAAGGCTTACAATTGAGCTCAAATAAAAACTGTTTGTTAAATCCTACTTCGGCTTCCCTCCACAACAAGTCACGGGCGATATAAACGCCATCGGCATCCAATTGAAGTGCCGACACGGCGTCGCCGGGAAGCTGAACCTTTATGGATTGATTCTTGGCGTCAAAGCTTGTCACGATTAAAAGCCGCTCTTCGCCAATGAACCGGAGAAATGCATGCACTCTATCATTAAAATTACCGGCTGAAATATTGAACGCAGTCAGGTCGAAATACGCGCCTTGAGTGATCGCCGGATTCTTAGCTGCGAGATTGAGCAGGTCAATATAAAACTGCCTTAACTGTTTTTGTTCAGCACTCAGGGAATCTCCAGTAAACGTTCCGCCACTCATCCATTTTTGATGTTCCGGCATGCCCCAGTAATCAAAGATCGTTGTTCTTCCATCGTCTACCTGGAAACCTTCTGCACCTGCACCTGCTTCACCCACTTCCTGGCCCGAGTAAATCATGACCGGACCTCGGTCAAGGGTCGCGCTGATCACCATCGCGGGCGCCGCCTTCCACATATCGCCTGCAAAGAATCGCGAAGGGATTCGCTGCTCATCGTGATTTTCCAAAAAATGCAACATGTTATCATTCAACCCTGAGAGGCTCTGATATATTTGATGGACATCCGCTGTACTTTGTTTGCCTTCCAGCAGCAGCCGCAGTGTGTCATACAGCTGAACCTTGTCGTATAAGAAATCAAATTTTCCTTGGGTAACGTAATTTCTATATTCGGCAGGATTATAAATTTCGGCGATAAAAATGATAGAGGGGTTTACAGCTTTGACCTGAGGAATCGCCCAGCTCCAGAATTCCACCGGCACCATTTCTGCCATGTCGCACCGGAATCCGTCCACGTTTTTTCCCGCCCAAAAGAGCAGAATGTCTTTCATTTTTATCCATGTGTCGGGAATCGGGTCAAAGAATTTTTGGCGGCCATTTTGAATATCGACGCCATAGTTCAGCTTCACGGTTTCAAACCAATCGGTTATTTTCGGACTGGCATCAAATTGATCGTTGCCAGTTGCCTTGGCAGGGGTCTCCTCAAATTTCCCATCCTTGGTCGGAAAGGTATTGCCCCGGCCCAACGATTCATATCCGGGGGGAACCTGAAATGATTGTCCCGGCAGGTAGTAGAAATTATTTTTTGGACTGAATGCAGCCGACTTGTCGTCGGATTCTCCGAGATCCTTCACACCCTCCGGTTTATTGTCGGATTTGTAATTGCGTGCCACATGGTTGGGAACAAAATCGATAATAACTTTCATCCCCTCTGCATGCGTGCGGGCGACAAGCTGCTCAAACTCCTTCATTCTGCTCGATATGCGAACGGCCAGGTCTGGGTTCACATCATAATAATCTTTAATAGCGTAAGGAGAACCTGCCCTACCCTTCACCACGTCGGCGTCGTCTAATGGAATGCCGTAGGATGTATAGTCCGTCAAAACAGCGTGCTCAATTACGCCGGTATACCAGACGTGAGAAACTCCTAGCTCACGTATTCCTTGCAAAGCCTTTGCGCTAATGTCGTTGAATTTTCCCACGCCGTTTTCTTCCAATGTTCCATAAGGGACGTTGGCAGTCTTTTTATTTCCAAACAAACGAGGCAATAGTTGATAAACGACAATTTTTCCAGAGGGCTTTTCCATCGTTGCTACGGGCGGGATTTTTTCTTTAGGCGAAGAACAACTTAATAAAATAAGGGAAAAAACAATAATGTACTTCATCTGAAGATTATCTAAAGAGCGTTGCAATATCGCCGTAATATAAAAAATACGGCTTTAGACTCCCTCAGCGCATGGAAGAATTAATGCATCTACCGTTGTCAATGGTTGTCCCCCAACCGGTTGCACCGCGATCGTGCCCAAAAAGTGCGTGATAAATTACTGCCCCAAGGGACCAGTTCCTGCATTAGGCTGTCCCATGGTTTAGACTATTGTAGACCTATTAGCTTCAGTCGTGTCACATGATCACCGCTATTAAATTGAAGTATATAGATGCCATCAGGTAGTTCAGAGGACTCAAATTCCATTTCCTTTCTTTGACCCGCAGACATCTGTCCGTTAAATAGCAAATGCATGCTTCGTCCCCGGGCGTCGAAGATCTCTACCCTAGCATTTCCAGATTGGCGGGCTGTGAACTGAACATTCAATTTCTTCGAAAAGGGATTGGGATACGCGACCAAGGTCGCACTATCTGGAATCACTTGTTCTTCCATTGTTGCTGTTCTTGCTGTGGCCGCGGTTCTTGCCGCTGGCGACGATGACGAAGCTGTCCAGACTTCAATACCGGAGATGTTAGCATGTCCGCCGGACGATGTTACGTTAATGGCTCCGTCGGTAATAGTTGCCTGGTAAGGACCTAGCTTACTCCACATTCCGGTAGTTCCGCTGTTAAAATTCGAAAGCACGACTGAGCCCTCTAAGGAAATGGAATAGATTTCGGGGTTATTGTCCTCCCACACATACAACCATACCTGATAATTTCCCGAAGGAACACCCGTCATGTTCAAATTAATGGTGCCTCCCCATACCGAGGACCGTATCATCGCGGCCCGGTTTGCATCTGTTGGTGGAATAAGGGCGATGCCTTGGCTGGAAAAAGTTCCACGGTTGGTAGTAAAGGAAAAATTCGGCGCTCCTGTACTCGATATCCAATTGTTCCCATCAATTACAAGCGCCGGCCCATTCATATTGACAGCACGGTAGAATGTCGCCGGAAGACTTTCGATAACGTCTATGGTGACGGTTGCACTGGCAGTATTATACAATGCAGTATTGGTCGGTGTAAAATTGACCGACAGCTGCTGGCCTGTGCCCAGACTTAACACCGTTCCCGCAGGCGGTGTATACGCAAAGGAGCCAGCTACAGGGCTACCGTTGTATGTCGCCGTAGCATTCAGCTGTGCTGAACTCAGTGCTGTGCCTACTACTATCGGTGCAGGATTCGACCAGTTGATAGTTGGTGTTACCTTTACGGCCTCCGTCACCGAAAGCGTAAACACATCACTTACCGTTCCGCCGGGGGCTCCATCAGACGCCGTAACCTGGATATTTATGGATCCCAGATTTGCAGCCGACGGTGTTCCGCTAAATGTACGGGTGCTTCCTGTAAAGGTCAGCCATCCTGGAAGCGAACCGCCCCCTTCCAATGTTGCACTATAAGTAAGCGTCGTCCCAGCATTGGGATCTGAAAAAGTATTGGAAGGAAACGCATAGCTAAACGCCAAGTCCGCCATTGCATTCTGATTGGGT
>DASUTP010000056.1:0-7494 GCA_036374515.1 Chryseolinea sp.
AAGCAAACGATGAGAAAAGGTGATGTGATCAAGTGCCCACCGAAAATAAAGCATTGGCATGGGGCAACTGAAACGAGTAGTCTTACCCAAATGTATATCTTGCCAAAGACAGAAAATGGAATTGTCACGTGGCTGGAACGAGTTTCGGATGACCAGTATAGATCCACTAACTAATATAAAATTCAAATTGTCAATTAGGTTCTCAACAATCCGTCAAAGGCGCGCAAGAATGCTTCACCGGATCAATTCGCAATAATCAGTTTGTTTCAACCAGGCCGGAGACCGACGCGCTGCTCCAGGCAGAGGTGACATTTCAGTAGGGAGCGAGAACAGCATGAAGCATTTTCATTAGAAAAAAGCTTAAAACAATCGACCAAAATATCAATGAGCACGTTATCTTGGCAGGTATGTGGATTTCAATCGCAGCGCTTTTAATCACAAGCTCCGTTGGAGCATTACAAAGTTTTTTCTTTGGTATTTACCTCTTCACGATCAAGAAAGGCAGAAGCATCACCAATGTGTTTCTGGCGGTGCTTCTGTTGGCTTTTGCAGCCAGGATCACGAAATCAATAGGATATTATTTCGCGGAAGACCACAAAATTCCAGATCTGTTAATGAATATTGGATTTGGCTGCAACCTAGCCATATTCCCGCTCTTATGGCTTTACCTCAATGCCTTTCTGATTACGCAATATCGATTTGAATGGAAACGTGACTTGGTTCATTTAATTCCCGCTGCCATCGTATTAAGCTTAAGTACAACGCTGACCGATTACTTTTGGATGCAGCAATATGGTTATTTCATATCGCTGGTGGTCATGCTCGCCTATCTACCATTTTGTATCCATCTCACGGCAAAACATTTCGGCTCATTAACGTACGGACAGCGAGTCTGGGTCCTTAGTTTGGTAACCGGCATTACCATTGTTTGGCTGAGCTATCTGCTCAACTTTGTGTTTGGTCTTGTGCCGTACATTGCAGCCCCGGTCGTCTTCTCCATTTTTGTCTATTTTCTGACCGCCGTCGGGTTAAAGCAATCAAATATTTTTATCAGAAATGCCCGGTATGAACAATCCGTCTACACGGATCAGCAACTCGATTATTGTTACAGCAAGTTGATGCAACTGTTTGCCGAAGAAAAAATCTTTAAAGACGCATCCCTGACGTTACCAAAAATCGCCAAGCAGATTGGTGTTTCAAATAATCTTCTTTCCGAAACGATCAACACGAAAACCGGGGGAAACTTTCCGGATTTTATCAACAGTCAGCGGGTAAAAGAGGCACAAACGCTGTTGAGTAGTGTTGATTTTGAACATCAAAAGATTGCAGCCGTTGCATACGAGGTGGGGTTTAACAGTTTATCGGTCTTCAATGCCGCCTTCAAGAAGTTCACCTCCGAAACCCCATCGGCATATCGAAAACAGCACGGCAGCCGAAAATCCCCTGATATCAATACCTGATTTATACTTTCGTCAGACAGAAAGGATAATTCGATAGACCTTCCATGCGTATATCCTCATTTTGGGGCAGTCGATTTATACACCCGACTGCATACCACAATGGCAAAGTATACCATCACCGTAAACAAAAAGGCTTACAAGATTGAGGCAGAGCCCGACGTTCCCCTAGTCTGGATCATCAGGGATTACATAGGACTCAAGGGCACCAAATTCGGGTGCGGGATTGCTGCTTGCGGCGCCTGCACCGTTCATCTCAACGGAACGCCGGTTCGCTCGTGCCAACTCCCTATCTCAGGCGTACCAGCAAAAGCTGAATTTACAACCATAGAAGGAATCGCGGGAGATGGGTTACACGTTATTCAGCAGGCCTGGATCGACCTCCAGGTACCTCAATGCGGATATTGTCAATCGGGACAAATCATGTCTGCCACTGCCCTGCTTAAAAAAAATCCAAAGCCGACCGATCAGGACATCAATTCGGCCATGGCCGGAAATCTTTGCCGGTGCGGCACGTTTGATAGGATCAGAAAAGCCATTCACAAGGCTGCAGATATGGCGAACAACAATATTGAAGTCGGAATAAAACATTGATCTATGTCATTACCACTTATCAAAACCAGCAGACGCGATTTTATAAAAACCTCAGGCCTGGCAACGCTGGGTCTGGTGATGGGACTAGACGCCAAGTCGAATCCAAAAAATATTTCCGAATTGGAGACAATGGCGATGGATATAGAGATCAGTCCTTTTATTCTGATCAAGCCTGACAATTCCATAACGATTGTCAACCCGCGCCCCTGCATGGGTCAAGGAACTATTCAGGCCGTGCCGGCGATGATAATGGAAGAGTTGGAAGTGGACTTCGATCAAGTCAAGATCATCCAAAGCGATGGAAAAAGTAAATATGGTGCACAGACTTCCGGCGGAAGCACTTCCATTTCGCGTTTGTGGCTGCCGCTTCGAAAAGCAGGCGCTGCGACTAAAGAAATGCTTATACAAGCTGCCGCAAACAAATGGAATATCAACGCCACTGGATGTTATGCGGCAAAAGGAAAGGTGTTTAGGAACGATACAACTGCGAGCTTTACCTATGGAGAATTGGCTGCGGAGGCGTCCAGGCTCCCCGTGCCATCGGAACCAGTCCTCAAACAAAAGCACGAATTCAAGATTATCGGAAAATCTCGAAGGAGATTTGATCTGCCCGATCGCGTTACAGGAAAAGCCCTTTATGGCCTGGATATTCAGGTGCCTGGTATGGTATATGCCTGCATCCTCCATAGTCCAATGATCTTTGGAAAGCTCGTTTCATTTGATGAGACGGAGACGTTAAAAATCCCGGGCGTGATCAAAGTACTAAAATGTGAAAGGACAATGATCTACTGCACAACGGACTCGGTGGCGGTCATTGCTTCAAACTGGTGGGCAGCGAAAAAAGGCAGAGACGCACTAAAGGCAACGTGGGATAACGCCGGTTTAGAAAAGGCACTCGACAATGATGAATTCTATGGTCGCTGCTACGCTGCATCTAAAAAAGACGGCATACGCTTCGAGGAATCTAACGACTTCAACGCAAAATTCGACGAGGCGAAGCACAAGCTCGATGTGAATTACGAAACGCCGTTTTTATCTCATGTGCCGATAGAACCGGAAAATGCCACTGCTCATGTGAAGCCAGATGGCACGGCGGAACTGTGGGCTCCTATGCAAGGTCCGGGAGAGACGTTGGAGGAGGTCTCCAAATATTTGGGAATCCCAACGGAAAAGATAAAGATTCATGTTGCGTTAATGGGTGGCTCGTTCGGGAGAAAGGCCTATATGGATTTTATCAAGGAGGCATGTTTCCTTTCGAATAAGTTAAAAGTACCGGTCAAAGTTATATGGACGCGCGAGGACCACATCCGGCAGGGACCGTACCGACCTGGAATGGTGAGTCACTTGCAAGGATTTGTCGAAGACGGTAAGATTGTCGGCTATCATCACCATGTGATCGGTGAGTCAATCCTGGGCCAGGTGTTCAGAGGTCTGGAAGACGACCAACCCGAGCCCTGGATAGGCTCCGAATCCAGTGTTCGCAACAACAAGTACCAGTTTAAGAAAACCCATAAAGTAAGTTGGACAAATATTAAGACTGTAATTCCGGTGATGTGGTGGCGGTCGGTAAATGCTTCGAACCTGGGTTGGGGACAAGAGTGCTTTATCGATGAGTTGGCTCACCTGGCAGGAAAAGACCCACTGCAGGCAAGAATGGAGATCCTCGAAGATCAAAGATTTATCACTGTACTGAAAACCTTATCGGAAAAAGCAAACTATAACGAAAAGCTTGCCGAGGGGAAAGGTCGCGGGGTTGCTATTATCAGTGCCTTCGGGAGCATCGTTGCGTGCTGCATCACCGTTTCTAAATCAGGCGCAGGCGTAAGCATTGACAAAGTTGTTGCTGTTATCGACTGTGGCATGTATGTAAACGCCGATACCGTTAGAGCACAAACGGAGGGTAATATTGTTATGGGTATTACAGCAGCCATCAAGCCGGGAATAGTCTTCAAAGGGGGTGTTTGCCAACAGGATAATTTTAATAATTACCCGATCATGCGGATTAACGAGATGCCCGAAGTGGAAGTATTCCTTATTGAAAATCATGAAGCCCCAGGCGGTGTGGGCGAAGCGGGCTTGCCTCCCGTAGCGCCTGCGTTGGGTAACGCTATTTTTGCCGCCACAGGAATTCGGATGCGAAAGCTTCCAATAAATATCTTAAACCTGACAGCCTGAGAGAGCATAATTATTTCACGGATACTTCCTTTTTGGTGGGATGAGTTTCTCAAAGATTCGGCCACGGATTAACAACGGTAGCCGCACGATCGGCTAGTCGCTATTTTTCCCTGATCGTCACAACCACCCGCTGGTAGCGGGTCAATGCAGGTGTACCCGTATCTGTCGCCTCAAGAATCAAATGTATAGTTTGACCGGACTTCGCATCTTGTGGTATTGTGACCCTGCATTGCAATGCATTTCCGTTCGTGATATTGACGTCACCGGCAAATGATCCAACCTTAAATTGCCACCACCTTATTGTCATCTTGTCGTTGTCAGGATCGGAGGCTATTCCATTCAGTCTTATCGTTTCACCAGCAGACGCCATCACATGTTGAGGCCCCTCAATTTTTACTACCGGTTCGTGATTGGCATCCGAATATTTTTGTGTCACTGACCATTTCATTCTTGCTGAGAAGTCATTCTGCGCCGCCGGAAAGAAGTTTGGATACGTGCCTTGAGTTTGATTCATTGACGAAAGAACATTAACCATTGCCTGTTGAGATGTATCACTCATACTGAATGAGAAATTCTGCGTTTGCGTACCACGGCCACCCCATCCGCCGTACGTGGGGTCTTCGAACGCCCTCAATCCGTTCCCCAGCATATTCATAAAAGTGTGATTGTCTCCTTCACCAAGCCATGAGTGCTTGGGTTGCACAGGCATCCACACTGCGTAGCCCATCTTTCTTAGTTGCTCATCAGTGTGTCCCGTCAAACCAAAATAATCCATAATATCACCCTTGACCATTTGCTTTCCGTCACCCCAAACCCGGTAAAGTGATCCAAGAACGCCACGGTCCAATACATTCGCTTTCATCCACGCAGGTGTAAGGAGCGCTGCGTCTTCGGGGCTTGCTCGAAGTTGCGCGCCATACCCATAATTGGGACCCCCGGTGAATCGCCTGTATTCAATTCCACCCCAGTGAGGCTTAATATATTTGGCGTAGGTATCATCCTGATCACCAGACGGCAGTAAGACTACCTTACGGAAGATATTTGCCCGAATGCTTTCCCACTGTGTTGTGTGCTCGTACTGATCCTGAATTGACTTGAGTGCGCGGGCTATCGTGCTTTGCCCTCCCCATGCAGTAATAAAAAGCTTACCAGGCTTATCATCAAGGATCAATGATTTGATCAGCTCAGAGCCTGGCGTGTCTTTGGAAAAATCTCCATCGAATTCAATATTACCATGCCGAATTTTCGATTTAAGATCCGCAGGGCTGGGGTAATTCAAATTGTGGATTTTCAAATTCGGATAAACCTTTTCGTATGCTTCCACCACATCGTGAATAAATTTCTCATCAGGCGCCCAGCGCCATGACTCGCACGGGCACTTGTCTAAGCCAAAGCGCGCATATTCCCTGCCAGGAACAAACCACCTGGTCCCCTTACCGTCGCCCTTCCAATGGAATTGACTGCTTGCGTAAATAAGCCCTTCAATCTGCAGGTCGCTGCTATAAAGAAGAAAACGAATCAACGAATTATTGTCATCTAACTCCGGATCTGCAGTGATCACAATGCGGGGCCGGACGTTTTCATTACTCTGAGCACTTGCCGTGGCAGCTATCAGACAAAGAACCAGCGGCAAGAAAATATATATTCTGTTTTTCATGAATCAATTGAATGGTTTAGAATTCTCTTAGATCGATTGGCAAGTTTCTTAAGGGTTTTGCCCCGAATTAAAATTGCGGTGCCAGGGCAATTGGTATACGTGGAAATCCCGGCCCTCCTGCCCAGCACCTCGTTTTCAAAACTATGCGCTTTAGATTTCGGTATCAAATATAGAAGCAAAACGTCCCCCATCTCCACCTGCACTTTTGAAAAATCAGCGTGATAAGATAATCAAACAATTCGAAACAAGAAGGAGGGTGAATTTTTTTGATTAAGTTCTTCATAGTTCACCTTCAAGTTGGTAGAGTCTTTCAGGAGGTTCTTACGGCTGTCTGGAGTTCTCGCATGCCAAACAGCACATCAATTAGTCATTTCCGTGAATGAAAATACATAGTTACCGATATGCCGTTTTGAGTGAGTCAATCACTAACTCCTCTACTCATTCCGCAACGAATCTACTGGATTCGCGAAAGCAGACTTGATTGACTGAAAACCTATTGTCAGTGCTGCCATAAGTATGGCAAGCCCTCCGGCAATCAGAAAACTAGGGGCACCTATTGAAATGCGATAGGCAAAACCGTTAAGCCACGTGTCCATACCAAACCATGCGAGTGGCCATGCAATAATATTAGCTAACAATACAATTGACAAAAATTCGGCAGAAACAAGCCACGTGATTTGGGCCACCGAAGCGCCCATCACTTTTCGAATGCCGATTTCTTTCGTTCTGCGTTTTATGAAGAACGTGGCAATGGCAAAGAGACCCGAGCACGCTATGTAGATGGCGCCTATGGTGAGCACGGAGAATATCTTTTTGAAATTTTCATCGGCTTTGTAAAGCTTCTCGAGTGTTTCATCGAGGAAGAAATATTGAAAAGGGCGGTTGGGCTCAATTGAATGCCAGGCTTTTTTGAGGGCGTCAATTGTTGCCGGAAAATCGGAAGAGGAAATTTTTACAGCAAAGTTATCAACGCCTTTCGCATCCAGCCGGAACATGTATGGCTTGATCTCGTTGCGCAGATTCGCGAAGTGAAAATCTTTCACAACCCCGATGATGGTGAAGTATCGTACTTTATCAGCACCCGGATCATCTGTTATCAGCGTGCCGATGGGGTCGCCTTTTATGCCTAAATCGTGTAAAGCTGCTTCATTAAGAATGACACGATCAAGTGTGTCGGAAGGGAACTCGGGCGAAAAATTTCTGCCGTGTTTGAATTGCAGATTCATTACCGTGAGGTAATCATGATCAACCACTGAGAAGTTTATGATAGCACCTTCTTTCGAGCCTTTGGCTACGGCACCCGTTGTCGCGTTCTGGCCACCCAAAATTCCGCTAGAGCCACCCACCTTTTCAATCTGGGGTACTTGTGAGAACTTCCCGCGCAGGTTTTGAACGCTGTTATCGGCCAGATTACCCAGATTTTCAACAATCAGAATCTTTTCCTTTTCAAAACCCAATTCCCTGTTCCGGATAAAATTGACTTGCTGAATTACAAGGATGGTTCCGGCAATCAAGGCAATGGACACGGTGAACTGAAGCACCACCAGTCCCTTCCGCAACCAAAGATTTTGATTGCCTGGCTGAAATACACCCTTCAAGACCTGCACTGGT
>DASUTP010000057.1:0-5622 GCA_036374515.1 Chryseolinea sp.
CAACGGAGTCGGTTTGCCGGGAGTTTCTTGCCAAAGATGATCGGATAAAATACTACAGACACTCGAGCAATTTGGAGATGCCCGGCAACTGCAATTTCGGGATTCAGAAAGCAATGTACCCGTATATTGCCATTCTTCACGATGGAGACCGGTTCAAGCCAGACCTCATTGAGCGGTGGTACAATGCCATTTCCACAAACGATAATGTGGGATTCGTGTTTAATTCCATTGGAACCACTGACGAAAATGAAAATCTGCTTCATTTCGACAAACAGTTTGACGAAGGTGTAATAGCCGGAAATTTTCTGTTGAAAAAGGTGTTTTTTAGAAATTGGTATTTCGGCTCTCCGGTTTATGGAGAAGCGATGGTAAGAAAGCAATTAATTGTGGAGCGAGGGTACCTTAAGAAGCGATATGGCTTTTATGCAGATGTGGACTTGTGGATGGACCTGTTGCATTCAAATGATGCCTATTATTGCACGGAAACGCTGATCACCGGCCCCAGCAAGACTCTTCAACCGCGATTGTTTGACGACCACCTGATCAAAGAATTCTTATACATGTTCCGGATGCAACTGGTCCACCGGAAGAAAGCATTCAAAGGGCAGCCGTGGAAGTTGTTCCAGGAATCGGCGCTTTGTTGGATGCAGGGATTGATCAGCTTGAACTTTCGTTTGCTTTTGCTGGTAAAGAATTTTTCATTTATGTCGTTTGTAAAGGCATCACAGCTCCTGAAGAAGAGTTTTGTGTTCTTAGCTTCATGGGTTGTTATCCTGATTTTATATCCGCTGTTATATCCCATCCTTAAGTTGTTCAAATTCTTAAAGCAATTGACTTCACGACCGTTGCTATCCAATGCAATGAAGTTCTTGTCCCTGTTGCTGGAAGAAATGGTAAGAGGTTTTGTGATGATTTAACCCAATCGAGGGTCACAGGCAAAAGAAAAAGGCCGCTCAGGGCGGCCCGGATAATTCATGTCCTGGTCCTAGCGGGGCAGGCTCAAGTCTAAACTCCATCTCTAACGGAAGAAATTTAAGACTCTAATGCGTTATCGCCGAACTTACTATAAAGGTCGTGCCAACTACAAAACCATCAGCGAAATCGTAAGCAGTGTATGTTTTCTGTGATATTAATCCGCAAGTTGGGAAAAGGGTGTTCCAAGAAATCCGCAGTCTTATGTTGTAAGTACGAATTCATCCAGCGGGGGACGAATTATTTTGTCATTCCAGTTGAACGATAAGAGTTCGTGAATTAATTTTTTGAAGCCCGCGACATCCTCATTTTTCCGGATGTAGAGGTGCGCGCCCGATTCATAGAGTTCGTTGATGATGGCAGGATAAGCGGTCTTAGCATATACGATTACGGGCAGAGCGGCAAATTTTTCCCTGCCTTTTATTTCTTTCAGGCATTCAACGCCATTCCTATCCGATAATTCCAGATCCAGTATGATCAAGGCCGGCAGTGGCGAGATGCTTTCCAGCATCGTCATAACATCCTGGCTACCAGCTGCCACGGACAGGTGTACCAGGTAGGGCAGGTCGTTTACTGCATTTCGAAAAAGCAGGTGGTCATCTTCAGACGAATAACCTAGTAAGATATGCTGGGTATGAAATTCCGGAAGATTCATAAGCCTTCGAGCGAACGGCCACCTTAGAACGGATATCCGATCGCGATATTAAAGATAAGATTTTCTTTCCGCCAGGTGGAGCTGCCGAAGTCGATATCGTCTATAACCCAAGGGTCCTCAACCAGCCAGGGTTTTCGTAATGGAAAGGCCGTATCAAGGCGGAGAACGAAGAAGCTGAAGTCAAGACGCAGGCCTAACCCGGTGCCTACCGCCAGCTGGTTCATAAAGGTTTTAAGTTGAAAGCTTCCTCCGTCGCGATATCCCGCAGAGTCAGGAGACACTTGCCGCAGCAGCCAGATATTTCCGCCATCGAGAAACACCGCTCCTTTGAATATCTTCTGCGTAATGTCGAACCTGTATTCAATACTGCCTTCCAGCTTCAGATCGGCACGCTGGTCGATAAATTGCACCGAATCCGGATTTTCTTCCCGCACATAATACGTTCCCGGACCGATGGATCTTGCCGGAAATGCCCGGATGCTGTTTGATCCTCCAATCGAAAACTGTTTGACATACGGCAATGTTGTTTGGGCTTTCCAGGGGTAACCTGCGCCGATGATAATTCTTGAGGCCAATTTATTGCGTGGATCGAATGTCAAATAATGGCGAACGTCAATACTCCCCATGACGTAGGGGGAATAAGGTGAATTCAGCAGTTCAGGTTGCCCTTGACCGGTCTTTCCGAAAATATCCTGCAGCAAATAAAGAAAGTTTCCCGCAACATCAGCCGTACCGTTGAAATAGAAGTTATGCGTCCTGTATTTTCGATCCTCAAATTTTTGAAGAGTCGTTTCCGTCAGTTGCGTATTGACCGTGTAGGAGTATCGTGTTCCTACAATAAACTGATCTTGAAAGGAGTTTGCCAAGACGGGATTTTTCGCCAGTTCCTCTTCAAACGCCTTGGATGTTTTATCCGTTTTCACGTAACTGATATCGAGGGGGTACAATTCATGGGCTTTGGACGCGGTTTCCATCCAGTTGTATCCATATCCAACGGAAAAAGAATTCAACCTGTAGTAACCAACACGGTTTTGAACATTTATGCCAGCGCGGAATATGGTCTTGGGAACATACCGGCTGTTGCTATAATTAATATTAAACGGTGTGATGAAACGGGGTACGGTAAGACTAGACTCCAGGCCAACTTCAATAGCATTCAGCGGCTCTCCCTCGGTTTGGCTGCTGATTTGGACTTCATACGAGGCGTTGAGTCGAAGCTGGAACATTTCACCGCCCCTGAGAAAATTACGATTAGTAAATGTGAACGAAACACCCGGCCCCACAAAATTATTTGACTTCGAGGTCATTTGTACTTCCGTCCGCAAAGATTTTTTCTTTAACGGTGTTAAATGAATATCTGCATCCAGGAGGAACGAGTCCTGATCAGCTTCTGAAAATTTAATGTTCACAAACTTAAATGTACCAAGCCCCATTAAATGGCTCAATGTTAACTCCTGGTCTGACCGCCGGTAAATATCGCCTTTCTTCAAATTGATCAGTCGTGTAAGAACCTCCGGACGAAAATTATTCGCGGTGTCGATAATATTGTAGCCGTTCACAACTTTCGTAAAGGACGATTTTTGCGTGGAGTCAAGCGCCAGCGTATGGCTGGAGTAAATATTAACATCGTTGATTCTGTAAATCCTCCTTGCCTTGCGGGGAATGCCTTTTTCCAACTTTAAGGCGAGATGAACCTTGCGCTTGCCTACGGTGCTATCTGCCTCAAAGATCAGATACCTGTCATCGAAATAGTAAAAGCCCCGGTTTTCCAACTCTTTCTCTATGCGCGCCTGTTCTGCCTGCATCCGCTCGAGGTCGAAACGCTGCTTTTCTTTTAATAATGAGGTCTCTTTCAGCGATGTAATGATGGACGCGTACACGCTGTCGCGCGGCCTGGGATACCGTATCGTGTCGAGGCGGAAAGGGCGGGGAAGAATGACATTGTAGATTACCTTTGTTTCCTTTCTCTTAGTTTTTGTTTCAAAACTGACTTTGGACTGAAAATAGCCTTCGTTGTTCAATTGCCCATTTAAATTCTTTGCCGTTTTATCAGGCGTTGCGTCAGAAAACAGGACGGGTGGTTTGCCTAATTTTTTCTTAATGAAGTTGCGCAGCCCTCCTTTTTCTTTTTTAGGAGTTCCGGCGATGTAATAAAACCAAACACCTGGACGCATACCCAAAAATTTCTTGTTCGGTTTTGGTTGAATGTACTCCTGCAGCTCTTCCTTTAATATTTTTTTTCGCCCAACACGCTTTCCTTGTGTGTCAAACTTTATTTCGGCACCGGTGTAGAAGGTTTCATTGCCTTTCAGAAACTTTGCTCCCGTACAGCCGTTCAGGAGCAGAGCGACTATCAAAAGAGAAGCTCCTCTGAAAATCCTGCACCGTGCAAAGGCAAAAATGCGCTCTATTTTATTTCTCTTTTGCATTGGCCTTGAATAGTTCGCGCAGCGTGTTGTAGTCTTTAATATATATTAAACCGGCACCGGTTTCGATCAGTTCTCCACTGATCAAATCATAGTTACTATTTCGAAAACCTGTGATCCGGAATCTTCCATCCTCTGTAAGCTTATATTCGAGGGCAAGGTCACCTATATAATCGCTTGCCGAGCTTTGAGTGGAGGTTTCTCCCTCTACATCGAAATTCCCGGATACTTTTACAACCAAGCGATCGTCGAACAAGCTTTTTTGAACCCCCAGCTGTACCTGAGTTTGCCCCTGGGCACTTCCGGAGGAATAATCCTCATACGATTTCACATCAAACGTAAGCTCAACACCTTTCACATTTTCAGATAGACGGTTAAGTTGATCCGTCATAATTCGACTTACGCTCTGCCTGGCGGTGTTCGATACATCGGCAGCAGCCTGGTTTTCCAATGGATTGTCGGAAACAAAACGTTGCAGGATCAATAGTGCAAAAACCTGTTTGTTAAGTTCGGACTCACGGGTATTGATATCTTGTATTTTCGCATATACAGTACCGTTATGTGCATCGCGCTCACTTTCTTTCATGTCGATCTTGAAACTTATTTCAGGTGCCAGCATGTCGCCCTTTATTTGAAGGTATACCAAAAAAGGAAGTCGTTGTTTGTATCGGTTCAATGTCTCGTCATCCACTGCCTGATTTGCTATCAATTCAATGGGTGAAGCTTCAACTTCATAAATCGCGCGTATATCAAGTACGGCTTCAACGGGCTCTCCGGCCCACATTATCGTACTACCCTTTTCGATGGAGAATTTTCGTTTTATGAACTTATAAAATGAAAAATCATATGTTCCTTCGCTGATTTCATATCGGCCCGTCAGCACCATGTCTCCGCTAGGATGCTGATCCAACGTCAATGTCGAGTTTCCTTTAACAGTAAGTTTGTCCCCGGTAAGGGGATCAATAACAATATTGAAGGTTTCCTTCCCGTTTAGCTCAATGTTCGCTGAGAGATCGACACCTTTGAAAACCGATTTAAGCGTATCCGAGGGTTTGATCGATGCAAGAAACGGATCGTTCTTAGCATCCCGGTCTACCCATGTAACAATACCCTTTTGATCTAAAACTCCCTTTTCCGACTGAGGCACAACAAATGTAAAATTGCTGTCGTCGCTAAGTTTGATGTTCATATCCACCACCGGTTGATTTATATCACCTGTCACCTTAGCCTTTGTCGTAACTTTCACACTGCCGTAAAAAAGTTCGTTGTCCTTCTCGGTTGAGTTAATCACCTGGAAATCGGTCGCAGACAAACCAAGGTCGAGGGTGAATTTTTGAAATTTTTCGGTTAAGATCTTTCCGTCCAGGATTGCCGTGTTGTTTTGTTTGTCTTTTATCTTAAAGTCGTTTACGTCAATTTGCTTCTTGGAAAATTGAATGCGCTCATCCTCCAGGGTGAATTCACTGTTGACCATTGAGGGGGTAAAAGATGCTTTGACGAAGTTTAGTTCTCCGCCGATATCAGGGTCCGAAGGACTGCCCGTAACCTTCACCTCGCCTTGCAATTGCC
>DASUTP010000058.1:0-9366 GCA_036374515.1 Chryseolinea sp.
GCGTTCGTCGACGTGGGCGTACATCAGGATGGCCTGGTCCACATCAGTCACCTCTCCGATAAATTTGTGAAGGATCCGAAGGAAGTGGTTACGGTTCAGCAAAAGGTGAAGGTAACTGTAGTTGAAGTCGACGTTGCGCGCAAACGCATTGGCTTATCTATGAAAAGCGATCCTTTCGCAGAGGTTGCGCCTCCACAAGCAGCGTCACATCGTGACAAAAATCCCAAGCATAAATCCAAACCAACGTCCCCAAAGCCGACGCAATCCGCCAAACCACCTCAAAAGGAAATGTCGTTTGAGGAGAAGATCGCCATGCTGGTTAACAAGTTTAAGAAATAGGAGCCGGGAATACAACGAAATGCCTACCTGGGCTTGCGCCGGGGCCTGTGTTTCGAACTGCTCTTCCTTTTCTGCACTTTTTTGGTCTGCAGCTTTTTACTGGATTCCATCCGGTAATTCGGTGACTTGATATAGTTCCGCTTGAGCTTGTTCTTATACTTTTGACTTCGGCTATAAGCAGATCCCTTGGAGGGTGTCGAAAGCGTTTTTCGTCTCAGCGCAAGCGCTTTACTGCTAATTTCCCTCGCATTTTTCTTCTTGGTGTAGTAGTTGTGATCACGAAAATCCAGTCGAAGGGTGAATTCATTGGAGGCGCCAATGCTTTTACTAAAGTCACCTGATAGCATTTCACGGCTGTAGCCGACCAGAAGATTCTTGTTGATGCGCACAGCAGCCGTCAGCCCGATCGCACCACCTGTGCGATAGGAGCCGCCAAGTGTAAGCACATTGTTGTAAGTATAGTAAAGTCCACCGTCAATTTGATGGGTGCCGTTTGCAAACTTGCGCAGGTATACGATGGGCTCAAGCACGTCGCGCTCTCCCGCAAGCGGGATAGTGAAATTAACAAATCCCGAATAAAATTGTGAGAACTGCGACGTACTGTCGCTGAGGCCAACGAGACTTCCCAGTCGATTTGCCGATGCACCAATTTTAAAGAACTTGGATGAGTAGTTGAGGCCAAAAGAAAAATCCAGGCCATTGGCGTTGGGCTGATTTCCATTTAAAAGGTCGTCGTTGCCGTCGATGACATCAACCGCCGTATAATCGATTTTAGAATTGATATACTCCACCGACACTCCCATTGAAAACATCTTGTCGTCGGTAAACCGGAGATGGTAGGCAAATGCACCGGAAGCAAAGAGGTTTTCGTTCACTCCCGATTTTTCCTGATATACATTGAACCCAGTCCCAAACCGGTGCTTGGCGAAAGGCGTATGGATACTAAAAAACAGTGTGCGTGGGGAACCTTCCACGCCCGCCCATTGCTGGCGATAGGATAACGTCGCTGAACCAAGGGTATTGCCGGCAACGGATGGGTTATACAAAAATGAATTCGTAAGCTTCTGACTGTATACCGGTACATCCTGGCTGAATCCACGATGAAAAAGGCTGGCGAATAAAATAAATACCGGTAAAAATTTTTTCACTCTTTTTTAGCGTTTGATAATGGAAACAGTTCTGGTAAGTATCTTTCCAGTGTCATTGAATTTCACAACGCACACATATTGTCCCGGAGGTAAATATTCTCCATTTTTCCGGGCATCCCAATCGTTCAAATAGTTATCCTTCTTAAATACCTCAACACCCCACCTGTCAAGCAACACAACCTGGTTGGAGGGATATTTTTCAATGCTCTCAATGTAGAGGAATCCGTTTTGGTCATCGCCATTCGCCGTGATAACATTTTTTATAGCCGACTCATCCAGGTCCTCCAAAGGCAAAACAGTAATGGCTGTCGATGCTGTTGTCTCACAGGCGTTATCAGCGGTTACCGTGAGCGTTACGTCGTAATTCCCTTCTGTCGAATATACATGCGTCGGAGATTCCTCGGATGATGTTCCGTTGTCTCCGAAATTCCATAGCACAGAAGCCGGATTACCCGATGCGCTTTCATATGAAAACTGTGCTGGCTCGTTGACGACAATCTCGGCCGGCGCGTTGATCCGGATGTCGGGAGCAGGCAGGATTTGAACCGTCAGGGCTGCACTCGTCGTACCGGCGCCACAGCCATTTTCGGGGGTAACCGTGATGGATCCGGAAGCCCCTGATGCTCCTCTGATGTTTGCCGTCGTTCCTGTCTGCGAAACAATTTCCAGACCCGCTGTAACCTGCCAGTTATAGCGTTGCGCGTTTACAATTCCGGATATCGTATAAGTCCCTTCGGAGCCCGTGCAAAGCGAAAGGGGGCCTGCTACCGTGCCTGTACCACTGGGCTTGCTGTTTACCGTATAGGTAGCCGTGGCGGTGCTGTTGCATCCTGTGGAGGTATTGTTGACCCGTGCATAGAAAATGATGTTGTTAGTGGCGGTCGCAGCTGATGGCGTCGGAACCGCAGTGGTAAGGGCTGCGTTGGTAAACCAGCTAACGGTCAATCCAACTACTCCGCTAGTGACCGCAGGGTTCAGCGTCGTTAAATTTACCGTCGCTATACCCGATCCCGGAACACCTTCGCACACGGCCTGCGTCTGGTTCGTTGCAACAGGCCGTGCATTCACCAGGAGCGGCACTGCATTGGAAGTTACGGGACAAGCTCCTCCGGACGTCACGACGCATTGATATCTGACGTTGTTCAGCCCCGCTACGTTCGATATCTGGAGCTGGTTGCTGTTTGCGCCGGAGTATACGCCGCCGTTGGATATATTGCTATATCCGGTACCCGCATCTGCCTGCCACTGGTAGCCCAGCGAACCACCGGTAGCCGTGACGGAGAAACTTGTGCTTTGTCCATCACACACCTGAGGGGAAACAGGCTGCGCCGTAATATTAGGGGCAGCACCAAGTGTTATCACGATGGGACTGCCGGTTTGGAGGCAACTGGATGAACGCGTTATTCTCCTGAAGTAAGTGGTTTGAGCGAAGCCTGACGGGGGATCGTACGTGGCGTCGGTTGCACTGCCAATCGGTAAATAAGGCCCCGCAGCTGCGCTGGCCGACTCCCACTGGTAGGTATAGGTACCCGTTCCCCCGGACGCCACCCCACCATCAATAGCAGCTGGATCTCCCCCATTACACACACTTTGATTTATAGACGGTGCCGCAATGGCAAGCGGCGGGTGCAACGTGAGGGTTACTGGCGTTCTTGTCGCGCTATAACATTGACTTGCGGCGTCATATGTTTCTGCATAAAACGTTCCGGACGGAGCGGTTGGAATAAATACCTCACCCAAGCCATCACCACCTGTAACATCTCCATTAACGATATTTCCGCCGGTTGGCGCATCATACCAAATAATAGCATTTCCAACGCCCGGGCTGTTGACCACCAGTGCAGGCTTAGTTTCGCCGGCACAATACTGCGCATTAACGGCTCCGCTTGGCGGGGGAACAATAACGCACGACGTGGAGGAAGCAAACTGATAATTTTGAACACTATAACAACCACCGATACTGGTGCTGAAACTATAAAGATCAAATTCATAATACGTGTCTGGCGTCAGCCCTGTGACCGTTACGGAGGTGCCAGAGCCGCTATAGACTAGAAAATTTCCCGTTCCCACGGAAGCCCCTGTTCCAAACGCCGCATTCGCGGTATAGGCCTGACCAAATTCGGGCTGAAAAGAAGTCGAGCCTTCCCTTGCAATGACAAAAGCCTGTCCTCCTCCGCCGGTCCACGAAAGTGTTATGCTGGTGGGTGTTATGCCGGAAAATAGCGGGTCCGTTGGAGGCGGTGTTGGCGGAACACAAATTTGAAATCCATTGGTGTTTATCGTGCCTCCGTTGATCGATTGTATACCATTGAGCGCGACTACGTGTGTATAAATATTGGACTCCGTACCGGGTAGCGCAGATAGTCCGTAGTGAATTTCTTCGAACACAGGTATTTCACCCGTAGCATACAACTCGAAATCGCCGGTGAGCAACCCGGCATTTAATAATTGGCCCTCGATGCGAAGGGTTCCCCAAACGGTAAAATCAAACGATGCAGCGTCCAGCGTCGCGCCGCTCATGATCCAGGTTCCAGTGACCGTATTAGCAACGACTCCCGTGTTGCCCGTGAACGTTACCGTGTTTCCATTTCCGATAATAACATCGGTGCCCGTGCCCGGCGTTGTAGTCGCGGCCGGACCAGCATGACCTACGTGAGACCATGTTGCCGGACTATTCCAGTTTCCATTTGCCCGCGAATAAAATACTGTTGGATCAGGTTCGGTCTTAAAATTCCAGGCGGTGTTCAGCGTTATTCCGATCCAGTTGTTCTCGGTAAAATCGCTGATCGTCTTATTTCCCGCCAACACATAATAGTCAGTATTGTATTCCAGGATTGTTACTGGATCAATGGTAACTACTCCGGAGCTGCTGATAGTAATATTCCCAGACGACCTGTCGAGGGTTTCCACGAGCACGTCGCCTGTCGCTTTGTAAATCCGGAAGGAAAGTTCGTCGGCAGTACCGGCCGCCGTTGATTTTTTTACCTGCTCATTAAAACTAAGCGTCAGATTGCCGGTGGCTGAAAACGAAGCAGTGCCATCGGTTGGACTAAGCGCGAAAAAAACTGGTGGCGTAATGTCAAAATTCACGGCAACGTTCTGAATGGATGTACCGGTAAAAATTGATGTTTTACCCCCTACGCCGTTCAATGCCATTCTGAAAATGGCATTGTATTGCGCAAAGTATACCGCATTCTGTTCAGGGTAAACATCGAGACTCAAGATCTCGTTATTTGCATTTGACAGCACGGTGGTAGGGCTTGAGCCATTCAAGTTGGCCGACATTACATAATAATTTCCTGCGGTATAGCGCACCCAGTAAACCTTGTTGTTGAGGTAATCGACACCTACCGGGCCATACGCCTCGGAGCCCACAATCTGTACTGCCCCGCTGCCATCCTGAAAAGCCGAATATACTTTGCCATCGTACCCGGTAAAGTATATTTTTTCCTCGCTGGGATTATAGGCCACGTCAAGGTATTCTTCGTCGCCGGGCATCGTTAACCCGGTATTAATTCTTGTTGTTGGCGTGCCTGGATCCCCATAATAACTACCGTACCAGAGGTCGTCCATATCATCGGTGATACCACATAGTACCAGCGCTTCGTAATCCGGGATTACTGCGAAGTTATTGTATCCCGCAAAGGCTCCATCGTCGGTGATCAGCATGGGAGACGTTCCGTCGAGCTTCGTACTATAAAGCTCCTGGCCGTCGTTGTGGAAGAGCAGATTTTGATTTCCGTCTACCGCGATATACTGGCCGGCGGACGACAACACGGTTTGAACGCCTGAACCATCGAGATTCATTCGTTTAACAGCGCCATTGTCGGTAAAGTAGAGCTTTTGTGCCTGGCTGTTTGGGTGGATAATAAAGGCAATTACACAAAAAATGAGGGTCTGGTAAACCTTTACCATGTTTAATGGTGTTAGCGTTAATTCAGTGCCATGTATACCGTAAAAAAGCTTAAAGTAAGCTTTTCGGTGGATATAAATCAATAGCGCCAAGAAACCTTCTTCATTCTTGGTTTCAAATAATGGCAAAAACCTATCTTCGCCAAATTGATCTGAAAGCTATGTTAATGAGTCATAATCCTACCGAAACGGCCGCCTGGCGACGTCTTGAAATGCAATTCTTATCGATGCAGGCAACGACCATGCGGGAATTATTTGCCGAAGACCCCGATCGATTTAAAAAAATGCACCTGATGTTTGAAGATATCCTGGTGGATTATTCCAAAAATATCATTATCGACGAAACGCTCAAAGACCTTATAGCTTTGGCTGACGAGACAGGGTTGCGCGACGCCATACTCAGCATGTTCAACGGAGGCAAGATCAATCAGACTGAAAAAAGATCCGTGCTTCACGTTGCCCTGCGAAACCGTTCAAATACGCCAATGCTGTCCGATGGCGAAGATGTGATGCCTGAAGTAAACCGTGTTCTAAACCAAATGAAAATCTTTTCCGATAACCTCATAGCAGGAACATGGAAGGGATTTACCGGCAAATCGATAACGGATATCGTGAACATCGGCATCGGCGGTTCCGATCTTGGACCTTATATGGTAACGGAAGCGTTGAAGCCTTATTGGCAAACCATAACCCCGCATTTTGTTTCCAACGTTGACGGTACCCACATTGTGGAGACGCTAAAAAAATTAAACCCGGAAACAACGTTATTCATCATTGCTTCAAAAACCTTCACTACCCAGGAGACCATGACCAATGCTGAGTCCGCCCGGTCCTGGTTTTTGGAGAAAACCGGTGGAAAAGGGGAAGTGGCAAAACACTTCGTGGCAGTTTCCACGAATCAGGCGGAGGTCACCAAGTTTGGAATTGATGCACAGAATATGTTCGTGTTCTGGGACTGGGTTGGAGGGCGGTACTCGCTGTGGTCTTCTATCGGTCTTTCGATTTCATGCACGATAGGTTTTGATAATTTCACGAAGTTGTTGGAAGGCGCTCACGCGATGGATGTTCATTTTAAGAACGAACCTTTCGAAAAAAATATTCCTGTAATCCTGGCACTGATCGGTATCTGGTATAACAATTTTTTTGGCGCCGCATCAGAAGCCATCTTGCCTTACGATCAATATCTCCATCGTTTTGCCGCATACTTTCAGCAAGGAAATATGGAAAGTAACGGAAAGTCTACTGGTCGGGATGGGATGCCTGTCGCATACCAGACCGGCCCGATTATTTGGGGTGAACCAGGCACCAACGGTCAACATGCTTTTTATCAGCTTATACACCAAGGCACCAAACTGATACCGTGCGATTTCATTGCGCCAGCCGTGAGCCAGAATGCCATCGGCGATCACCACGACAAGCTTCTGTCGAATTTCTTTGCTCAAACGGAAGCGTTAATGAAAGGTAAAACGGCAGAAGAGGTCGAGCAGGAATTAAGGGAGGCAGGGATGGATGAAAATGCCATTCGGGTCCAAGCGGGATTCCGGGTATTCGAGGGAAACAGGCCCAGCAACAGCATCATGTTCAAGTTACTTACTCCGCGCACGCTGGGAAGTCTTATAGCCATGTATGAGCACAAAATTTTCGTGCAGGGGGTGATCTGGAATATTTTCAGTTTTGATCAATGGGGGGTGGAACTAGGGAAAGTTTTAGCGAAAAAAATCCTGGCAGAATTGAAGTCCCCGCAAGAAATCACCTCGCACGATTCTTCAACAAATGGCTTAATCAATTATTTCAAACGTTTGAAATTCAATTGATTAAATACTGTGTTGCAAAGTACGTTGCGACCGTTATTTTTGTTGGATTTTAGACATTAATGGACAATAAAATTTCGAGAATTGGGGTGTTTACATCCGGAGGTGACGCCCCAGGAATGAATGCGGCTATCCGTGCCGTAGTGCGTGCGTGCGCCTATTATAAAAAAGAATGCTTTGGCATCATGCGCGGCTACGAGGGAATGATCGAAGGCGACATCGTGAAGCTCGGAGCCCGTTCCGTGGGCAATATCCTGCAGCGTGGCGGCACAATTCTGAAGACGGCCCGTAGCGAGGAGTTCAGAACCCCTGAAGGCAGGATCAAAGCATATCAACATTTAAAGGATGAAGGTATTGACGCCCTGATAGCTATTGGGGGCGACGGTACATTTACCGGACTTCATAAATTATACGAACAGTTTCAGCTCCCCTCAGTTTGCATTCCAGGCACAATAGACAACGACCTCGCCGGTACGGATTATACCATTGGCTATGATACTGCTACAAACATTGCCGTGGAGGCCATCGACAGGATCCGCGACACAGCCCTTTCGCACAACCGGTTATTTTTTATTGAGGTGATGGGACGGAATTCAGGTTACATCGCCATCAACAGCGGAATTGCCGGTGGCGCAGCGGCAATCGTCATACCGGAAGAAAACATATCATTTGAACAGCTCTATGCGGTATTGGGCGAAGGCGGCAAGACGAGCAAGAGCTCGAACCTGATCGTGGTGGCAGAGGGTTCGAAGATCGGAGATGCACACGCGCTGGCGAAACAAGTGGCCGCACGCTCAAACTATTTTGATATTAAGGTTACGGTACTTGGACATCTTCAACGGGGAGGCTCCCCTACTTACTTTGACCGTGTTCTTGCCTCGCGTATGGGCGTCGCAGCCGTGGAAGGTTTGCTTAACGGATGTACGGATGTTATGGTTGGTGTAAACGACAAAAAAATGGTTTACAACAAGTTTGACGACATCATGACCAAGCATCACGCCATCGACGACGAAGCCCTGAGAATTGCCAAAATACTATCCATTTAACCACGAATAAACGAACGTATGATGAGAGAGCTCACGATCGGGATTGATATTGGGGGAACCAATACAAAATATGGCATTGTTGATCGCGACGGCAATGTGGTATTTCAAGGTAGCATTTCGACCATTCAATACGAAGAATTTAAAGACTACTTCGGCGGCCTTGCGGCGGCCCTGAGAGAAGCGATCAAGACGATCCCGGGAGCCCATAAGCTCATGGGCGTCGGAGTTGGCGCTGCAAACGGCAATTATTACAAGGGAACCATCGAACGCGCCACGAACCTACAGTGGAAGGGAATTATCCCGCTGGCCGATATGATCAGGCAGGAATTCGATATCCCGGCTATTGTTACCAACGATGCTAACGCTGCCGCGGTAGGCGAAATGGTTTACGGCGCCGCTAAAGGAATGAAGGACTTCGTTGTCATTACATTAGGAACCGGCTTGGGCAGCGGATTCGTCATTAACGGGCAGTTGATGAATGGCAAACACGGTATCGCCGGTGAAGTAGGACATACATCTGTCAATCCTGCGGGTCGTCATTGCAACTGCGGGAAACGCGGATGCCTTGAAACATACGTATCGGCTACTGGCATTAAGCGAACTGTTTACAAACTGCTGGCCGACCACCTGGAGCCAAGCGAACTGCGTGGGATCAGTTTCGACAATCTCACCACCAAAATGATAACTGAATCTGCAGTGCGCGGCGACATCGTTGCCCTTGCCGCGTTCGAATATACAGGTAGGATACTCGGCATGAAGCTGGCTGAGACAATCGTACATACTGATCCGGAGGCAATCTTTTTGTTCGGAGGACTTTCACTGGCAGGCGACCTGATCTTCAAACCCACGATCAAACACATGGAGGCTAATCTAATGCCGTTGTTCCGTGGCAAGATAAAAGTACTTCCCTCAGGCCTTCAAAACCAGGCGGCGCCCATACTAGGTGCCAGCAGCTTGGTTTGGAATTATCTGGACAATACGCAACTCAAAGAAGCAATTGTTTAAACCTCATTGGAAGCCGGCGGTAATCTTCATCCTTTAAGAAAAGGATGTATGAAGCGATCATTACGGCAGCAAAGTCCGGCAGGGTCAGGACTATCCAAATAAACA
>DASUTP010000059.1:0-3578 GCA_036374515.1 Chryseolinea sp.
AGAGCTCCTGCTGCATAGCTGACGTTTCGTTTCGCAAAACCTTCAATATTTGTTGACCGGTATATTTTAAGAGATCGCGCTGAACATCTTCTCTTCGATGATCACCAAGCATTTGCCAGATTAAATGAAAGTGATTTGACATAATGACAAATGCATAAATGTCCACTCTTTTAGAGTTGCTAAGAAACGTCAAACTATTAGCAACAATATCCTTAAACCGGTCTTCCAATAGAACATGTTTCCAATCGTGACAGGTAACGGTCATAAAATCGGCAAACAGTTTTGCCTGATTCTCGATATTCATATTTTGCTAACTTGATATCAGCTCCAAATTTAATTGGGGCTTTGATCGGGTCGAAGGAAATCGCAACCATTTTTCCTGATTAAAGTGTCTAAGAACACCTAACGCAGGCGCGGAATACTCTCGCCCTTGTTGGTGTTCTTCACCAACAAGCCCACACACGCCAAGCACTGCCAACGTCGCCCGTCTGTTTGGGAAAGTAGACCCGATGACTGGCCTTAATAAAAAATCAGCACGCCGACGGTCGCGTTTTATATGTTCGCATTCAAATTCAAAGCTTGAAAATCCAAGCGGCAGGTTTGTTGGTGAAGAACACCAACAAAGGCGGAGGAACATGTTTCCAATCGTGACAGGTAACGGTCATAAAATCGGCAAACAGTTTTGCCCGATTCTCGATATTAATATTTTGCTAACTTGATATCAGCTACAAATTTAGTTGGGCTTTGATCGGGTCGAAGGAAATTGCAACCAGTTTTTCCTGATTAAAGTGTCTAAGAACACCTAACGCAGGCGCGGAATACTCTCGCCCTTGTTGGTTTCTTCACCAACAAGCCTACACCCGTCAAGCACTGCCAACGTCACCCGTCTGTTTGGAGGAAGAATACCTGATGACTGACTTTTCAGAAAAATCAGCACGCCGACGGTCGCGCGGTTTATATGTGTGCATTCTACGTCAAAACTTGAAATCCAAGCGAGCAAGTTTGTTGGTGAAGAACACCAACAAAGGCGGGACCAACAAGCGCAGGGCGTCAAGCACTGCTTACATTGCCACTACAATGTTTACCATCCGGCGTTTGAATTGTAGGAAGATCCAGCACCATCGCCCTCATCGCCCTTGTTGGTGTTCTTCACCAACAAGCCTACACACGTCAAGCACTGCCAACGTCACCCGTCTGTTTGGAGGAAGAATACCTGATGACTGACTTTTCAGAAAAATCAGCACGCCGACGGTCGCGCGGTTTATATGTATGCATTCTACGTCAAAACTTGAAATCCAAGCGAGCAAGTTTGTTGGTGAAGAACACCAACAAAGGCGGGACCAACAATCCCACACCAGTCAGCACTGCCAACGTCACCCGTCTGTTTGGGAAAGTAGACCCAATGACTGACTTTTCATAAAAATCAGCACGCCGACGGCGAGCGGTTTATAGGTATGCATCCCAATTCAAAACTTGAAAATGGCTGGACCTACAAATTTGTACTTTTAGTTTCTGGATGATGGTAGTCTTACGGGAATATGGAGCTCAAACCTTCAAACTTCCGAATTCGGACACCCGGCTTGATTGCCATAATAAATCAATAAGGTGACAAATTGAACAGCTCTCTAATCACGGATTTCGAATTTGCGCCTATAGTATTAACTGCCTAACGGTTAAAACAAATCTCGATGTAAGTCTCAAGACTTACAATATGATAGGTCCAAGTCTCGCCACCCTCACCCCAGCGCTCAAGATTTGAATCAGACGCAGACGTTGACGCGGTTTTGAAACTTCTTGATCTGATCCTGGGCTGTAGATCGATTAGTTTCGTTAAAATTTACCAATTCGTCAAGCCGTTATTTCGTAGTAGCAATCGATAACGTTAACAGAACCAATCCTGAAATGACTATCACCAACGGCGTAAGTACTCCGTTAGCAAAATCCGTCACTGAAAATTGATCTCTTTCCATCAAATCCAGAAGCACAAAAAATCCCAATAATATTCCAAAAGCCATCCAACCTATTATCAATGCAACGATATGCCTGAATGCAGCCGGCCATCGTTTCTCGATCCCCCTTCTTCTTCGAACAAATGCAGGGGTATACAATATAAGGCCAACCGCGATAAGGAATAATATTATAGATTCAAAGATCATGTAGATTGTATGATCATATACCTTGCATTTTCAATTTCATCGTCACATAGGCCAGCATCGAGATAGAGAAAATAATCAGCCCATACAAAACATTAATCAGCGCCACTTTCAAGCCACCCATAATAACCTGAAAAGGGATAATTTCTTTGCTTGCCTCCAATGCGTTAAATGCCATAAACAATCCCGCAAGAGTACCAAATGTTCCCACCGCCACGGCCATACCCGCAATGTGTTTGACAGTCTCAATCCATTTAGGGTCTATCGAATTCTTTTTTAAATGATTAATGATAACATAGGCCATCACTCCTAAATTAAAAAGGAACAGCAGCGTTATTAGATGCATATATTCGACGCCGCCAGCCACGTAAGTGTCTATTAAATTTGACATAGTATAAAGTTTAAGTTTAAAATTTATATGAGCAAGCTTAACAATAAGAATACCTCCGATTTTATTTTTTCGACCACCGGCAATTTTTAGGGGCCTTATGGATTAGCTCCATTCGGTAATGGCGAAAGGGAATGAAATGATGCTGAAAGGGACATTTAGCACCTGATGTACGCATTACCGTGCATGCATGCTATTTTTTTTCCTAATTATGCATCATCTATGAATCGAGTCGCGCTATTTTTTGACAGCCTCTTTACGCAACGACGATGGATAGCGCACGCTTTTTTTTGGGGTTTAATCCTTGGGTTTTATGTTCTTTTTTTTGGCCGCAGAACAGAGAATTATTCTCTCACGTTTTTCTTCGTCGGCCTTCTAATGCCGGTAACCATCGGAACCACCTATTTTGTAAACTACGTTCTTATTCCACGATACTTGATGCGGGATCGGTACGGCTTATTTGCGTGGTACTTCATCTACACACTACTTGGAACGGTTTTTCTGGAAACAGTAATTGCCCTCTTAACCTTTATCGTCATGGCAGAACTCAGCATCAAAAGTATGGGCCCGGCCTCCATCGACATAATCTTTTTGCTAACGTCCTTATTATTGGTAATTTTTTTAGCCAGCGGAATTAAAATGTTGCTGCACTGGAAAAAATCAAAGGAGGACTATCAACAGCTAATGCGGGAAAAAGTAGAAACAGAATTGAAGTTTCTCAAAACACAACTCAATCCACATTTTTTATTCAATACATTGAATAACCTGTACTACCTGGCGACGATTAAATCAGACAAAGCCGCTGAGGCAATTCTTTCTTTGAGCGATATGCTTGACTATATTCTGAAGGAGGGAAAGGCAGCCGTTGTTCCCCTTGACCGTGAATTAAAACATCTTCGTAATTATGTAGACCTTGAACTCCTTCGTTATGAAGGCCGTGTTCATGTGAAGATTGATGTTATTGGGAAACCAGAACCTCATAATATTGGACCTATGATGCTGATCACGTTAATGGAAAATTCGTTCAAGCATGGCCT
>DASUTP010000060.1:0-2850 GCA_036374515.1 Chryseolinea sp.
TAGTCCCAATCTTCATGAATGAGATCAGGCTGCTTTCCATGGGCTTCTGAAAAGATAAAACTATTGCTGACGGCAACGGTATGCTTACCCGACGGACTTTTTCCCACTGAAGATAACAAGGGGATAAGAACGTGAGGTCTGTCTATTTCACTGTAAGTATTTCGAACATCTGCCAAATGATTTGGCGCTTCAATCACACTCATCGGAACGATAGAGATATTCTTTTTTGCCGTTACTTCGATTGTCGACAATGCCGTATACGGCAGGTGTCGCAGCGACATCATCTCGTGCTTAACAGACATCTTATCAGAAACATCGAAGGAAGTGACAAGTTTTGCTTCCTTCATGTTCAATACCTGTGTATAGTTTGAGATATCGGCAATGGTCACTCGTCTGCCATCTACATCCAGGTTCATATTGACGTGGTTAAACGTCTTTAGAATATTCGAAACTCGACCTCTTTGATAGTAGTCGTAAACGCCATTTAAAACAACATCCTTGACTTTGAGGGGCTCGGGCGAGGAAACGATGCCGATCATTCCGTTCGCAACAGTAACGCCGTAATAATTTGCAGGGTTTATATTTTTTGCTTCAATCGACCATTCATCCTGGGCACATAGCTCGAATGAAATCAAAAACAATAAGATGTGGCGAATCATATATATCATTTTTTTGAAAAAGACACCACCGTATTATTATTTCGAAATGCCAGGTAATGGGCTCGTCCACCGACATTTATTTTTTTCAGTCGCCTGGTCTCCCCTTCGAGCCGAACGCCCGAATCCTTATTAGGCAGAACAACAAAATTTCCTTTTCCATCGCCAAGGAGCAAACAGCCATAGCTGGCATCTAGCCTTCCCATTTGAATATTAAGGGGATAGAAATTTCCTGCGAGAAGAATATCCAGCTTACCATCCTGATTAAAATCATCAACCACGGAAGAATGGACACTCGAAAACTGGGCAGCGGAGGGCAGGCTCTTAATTGTAAATTTCCCGCCCCCCTTGTTCTCAATGAACACGCTTTCAAAAGTATAAGCTTCAAAATGCGCGGCCTTTCCTAAGACACCGGGATCAAAAATCTCGTCTGCTGTAGCCTCTGCATACTTCGTAAAGGACAAAAATTTCTTTTTTAATCCCGGCATCTGCTTTACCATTTCATCACGGGTGTAATATGGATACTCTTTGCCCTTCATAAAATGAGTAAGCAATTGCTCAGTGGTTCCGTTATTGTCGAAATCGCTGACGTACATTTTTACCGGATTCTCCGCTGAGGTTTTCAACGAAGCGTTAAGTCCAAGATTTCCTGCTATAATATCGAGGTCGCCATCTACGTCAAAATCGCCAACATTTAAATGATTCCACCAGCCATTCGATAGTTCCAATCCTGAGTCTTTCAGCGGACTGAAGTTCCCCTTGTTATTTATGAGGATTGTGACCGGCTTCCACTCCGCAGCGATCACCAAATCGGGGTCATCATCCATGTCAATGTCCGCCCAAACAGCGTCTTTGACGAATCCAAATTTGCGAAGCGATGGGGCAACGTCATCTGTTACATCCGCAAAGTTACCCTTACCATCGTTTCTTAGCAGGAAGTTATCCGGTTCGATCCCGTACTTAAAGGGGACAGTCCTTACGCCGAGGAAAATGTCTATGTCGTGATCGCCGTCGTAGTCGGCAATACTAACTGATGATCCGGTGATGTATAGATCCGGCAGGCCCCTCGACGCCGTAAAGTTGCCCTTCCCATCATTTAGATAAAGCTTGGGTTTCAGGTGCGGCGATGTACCTGTAAATTCGTTTCCTCCCGTAACCACAAGCAAATCGTTGTCGCTGTCGCCATCGGCATCGAAGAAGACCGCATCAACGTTTTCTTGTGTGCTGTCGGTCCTAAAAACTTGTTGAAAGGATTTTTTGAAATTGCCTTCTGCCATTTGAAGGTACAAACCCGAAATCTGCCACTTTGCTCCACCGATAAATACATCCTCCCTCCCATCGCCGTTTACATCTCCAACGGCAGCGGCAGGGCCTTCCGCTGATAACATATGAGGCAGAAGTGCCTCGCGTGTAAACTCTACAAATTTATTCTCCTTATGCTTAAAGTCTATCGCCAGCGATGCCGTTGTTTCCTGCAGCATCGCTTCGTTATTATGAAAGATATTGTAATCAAATTTTTTTGTTGCGTCCGATTGGGAAAGTTGGACCTCCTGATTCGTCTTAACGTTGTAGAGACTTTGGTAGCTATCGTCTGGCCAAATCACCCACAAGGAGTCAACCATATCGGCTTGGCCGAGACCAAAAATCAGCCGTGGATCAACGCTGCTTTGGTACCCGCGAACAGGCTGACATTCCTGCATCTGCAGGCCGTTGTCGCTGTACATAAATACTTTTGCACCTATTCCAAATTGGTTTCCAGAATTTCCCTTCAACCGAATTCTTAAAAAACGTCTTCCATTTTTCTGGTTCTCATCGACAAAAAGATTCTCGATAAGGAATGCCTCATCCTCAACATTATTCACGACAAGGTCTACATCTCCATCGTTGTCGAGATCGCCATAGGCCGCACCGTGGGAATAGGATGCTTTATTGAGACCCCATTCTGTTGCTTTGTCGGTAAAAGTAGAGTCGCCATTGTTCGCGTACAAAAAATTTTGCAGTTTGATCTTTGGCATCCGTTCAATCAGCTTCAAATGCTTTTCGTTAAGATCATACGTGAGACTCATTTGAATAGAATCAACGGACACATAATTCACATAGTCCAGGTCATTTGAGCGCCTAAGGATACCGTTGGCGATAAATATGTCTTTCTGGCCGTCGAGGTCAAAATCGGCAAACAACGCCGACCAGCTCC
>DASUTP010000061.1:0-20608 GCA_036374515.1 Chryseolinea sp.
TATGGAATTGGAGCCGCCATGATGGATAGTTTTGTTGTCTATCATACCTGGAAGTTTGTAGGTGAAAGTGAATTCTCCACAATGCATAAAGAGTCCGGTAGCAGGATCGTCCCATTTTTCGTGCTACCAATGTTATTGATGACCGTCTTTCTTATTCTGCAATTCTGGCACCGGCCAACTTCCATAACGCGGAAGCATATATGGGCCATGTTAATTTGTACCATTATTCCGTGGTTATCTTCTGCATTTATTCAGATACCGATGCAAGTGAAACTTGACAATGGAAAAGATGTAGCGTTGTTACAGCAGCTTATTTCCACAGATTGGATAAGGGTTATTCCATCCTGGATACTTGCCATCCTTGTTTTTGCCATGATCAAAAAGATTATTTCAAAATAGTATTAAGGACTTCCTGAATAGTAAATGTTTTAGTAGTTACTGGCGGAAATTTTTCTTCAAAACGAGCTGAAGGCGGCACCTAAAAAGTGACGCCTGGGGTTTATTTTAGCGCAACCTGCGAGAGCCAAAAAGAGTTACAGTGTTGTTACTGTTGTATTTTAACTAAAAATCTCTTTTATGGTTCCTACGAAACGAGCGACCGAAGCCCTTGTAAATTTCATACAATCTAGCAATGAGACTCAGGATCAATATGTCAGATTTGAGTCTGAAATGGATGGAGAGAATGTAGTAGCAAGTTTAAAGTTACTAGAGCAACTTTTCCCTGATCGTGCATTGATGCTATGCAACAGGTCGCACCCGAAGTTATATTATCTAAGTGCGAACTGTGAAAATGTCGTCGGCCATACGGATAGAGCGTTTCAGAACTTTTCAGTTAATGATTTCTGCAGCCTTCTCCATCCGGATGATGTAAGAGGCGTACAGCAATGTTTTGAATTTATTAACGGGGCTGAGCCTTATGATCCCTTAACGCATCGATTTATATTGCACTACCGCTTTAAGGGGAAAGATGGAAAATTCTCATACCTGATCGATGAAAAGCTGGCCATCAAAACTGAAAACCAGAAATACATTTATTTTACTATGTTCAGAAAGGCATCCCAGGATGAAAAATTTCATTATGTGAAACTGGATATACAACAGGTATCAAAAGGTAAGTTGATAAAGGTGTATTCGTACAATCCCCGTCAACTCGATAATGTGATGACGCCGCGCCAGCATGAGATTGTCAAGTTGATCGTGCGTGGCTTTTCTAATCAGGAAATCGCGGAGCAGCTTAACCTGAGTATTAATACTGTTAAGAATCATAAGCAACTCCTTTTCAAAAGAATTAATGTTAAAAGCAGCATCGAACTGGCCAGCTATGCCCGCGGCATTTCCGGTGAAGAGGAGACTGAATCAGAAACGGTTGAGCACCGTTGATAAAGCATCATGACGACGACGACCGCCTGCGCGCTCTCCAGGAAGACTCTCACCCAGTTTGTATCTGTTATCTTTTGCATCAAGGCTACGTCCTTTCCTGTACTTAGCGCCATATTCCAGGGAGCCTGAAACAGGGCAGTTGACAGCAGATCAAGTATAAGACATATCAGGGAAATCCATAAAAGTCTCTTGGATATTCCGAAAGGTTTAAACCATAATACCATAAAATTCATGACGATGATCAGTAGAAAAGGAAAAACACTAATTGGTAGAATGGCGGATTCCAGCAGCTTATGATAATCGATAAATTCTTCTTCGCCGATCAGAAAACGAGATGGATATAGTAAGAAATAATCCATCATGGCAGTTCCATAACTGTAACAGGACAATGCGCAGAAAAGGACAAATAGAAATGTAGAGAAGCGAGACGTGGGATTCATTTTGGTATATTTTTTTTATGCAAAGATGGTTGGTCATTCTCTCGCGAACACTGGTACTTTTTAACCAATTCGCCTGATGTTGTTATGGCTTTGCAGTCTGCAGGAATACCGCTTGAATTCGCACCAGCAAATTTTCAGCGATCGTTACTAAAATTAGTCCTTTGGAACTATTCATTTCTGTGGTGTGATCGTGGATTTTTACCATGAGAAAATGAGGACACGTATTCTTTTTCCGTTATGATAAATCAAAACACTGCACGAAGTGCACCAGTGACGTCCACTTTACAAAGCAAAGAGAAGGAGAATAAGTTGTCGCTCGTAGTACTTTCGACTTCTATAGGAACCTTAATTGAATGGTATGACCTGATCCTTGCCCTTGTTCTGGCCCCGGTCCTTTCCCGCAATTTGTTTCCCGAAAATGACGCGAGGTTTCTGGAGACGCTGGCGATTGTTGTTACTTCATATCTGGTTCGTCCCGTTGGTTCTTTGATCTTTGGAAGTATCGGTGATTCGATCGGCCGGAAAAAGCCATTTCTATTTTCCCTGCTATTGATGGGAGGAGCCACTTTTCTTATCGGATGCATTCCTACATTTCAAACTATCGGCTGGTTCGCTCCTTTGTTATTGCTCATATTTCGCCTCTTACAAGGGTTGGCGATCAGCGGAGAATATACCGGAGCAATCCTGTACGTCGCAGAACATGCGCCCGATCATCGACGGGGATTTTATACTGGGCTTATCCAATGCACAGTGCCCTTAGGGTTGCTGCTATGTCTTCTTGTACTTTTCATCACACAACGGACCATGACTTCAGAGAATTTCCAATCGTACGGTTGGCGTTTCCCATTTTTAATGAGTGCTGTACTCGTTATGCTGGGTTACCTGGTTCGTCTAAAGCTAAAGGAAACGCCCAGGTTTGCCCAATTGAAATCGGAAGGAAACATCAGTGCAATGCCTGTAAAAGAATCGTTCAAAGCCAAGGGAAATGTTAAGCTCATGCTTGTTGCCATATTTGGAGGGTGTGCTGCACAAAGTACAATCATGCAGACCACTCATTTTGTGATGTTGTTTTTTCTGCAGCGTACCGTACTCCTACCGTTGGATACTACGTTGATAATTATCGGATCCGCGACGTTGCTGGGGAGTCCGTTCTTCCTATTCTTTGGTGGCTTGAGTGACAAGCTAGGTCGGAAACGGATCATACTATTGGGATTGATCCTGAGTGCAGTACTAATTCCTGTTGTGTTCTATCTTATTTTAAAAACGGGAAACCCCACGGCGTTGAAGACTATTCACCCCGTCACTTCCATAATTACCATCAAACTTATCCTACTCATTGTATCCCTTCATATTTGTTGTGCCATGGTATATGGTCCTTTAGCCGCTTTTATTCTCGAGCTTTTTCCAACACGCATCCGATTTACGAGCATGGGCTTTACATACAACATTGGAAATGGGGTCCTGGGAGGGTCCACAACGTTTGTCACCGAGCTTTTCAAAAATGTCATTTTTATTAGTGCGGCCTTGTCGCCTTTTGCCGGGCTGATCTATCCATTGTCCCTCATTGTAATAGCCATCGCTGTAAACATGTTTTTAGTTCCCGAAACCTATAAGCGTAAATTATAGTCATCCAAAAGCTAAGCACTATTGAGAAATCCTTTATGCATCCAAAATTAAACATCGAGCATATGTCACTAACTGAAACCCCTAGAGACCAAGAAGGATCACCAGAGAAGAATGGTCAAACGCAGAATTCTGTTGCATCTTCGCTCAGAGAACTTATTATGGGGTTTAGAAACACCCAGCTAATTTCCGTTGCAGCTAAACTCAACCTGGCGGAGCATTTAAAAAGCGGACCGAAAACCGCAGAAGAACTTTCGGAAATAACTCACACAAATCCAGCGGGACTTCACCGATTGCTGAGAGCATTGACGAGCCTTGGGATCTTTGAGGAAATGGAAGACGGTACTTTTTCTGCAACAACCTCCGGAGCGTTACTTCGTGACGATACTCCGGGTTCATTGCGCAGCATGGCAGTTTTATATGGAGCAGAATGGCTTTGGCAGGCGTATGCAGAATTATCCTACAGCGTGGAAAGCGGGAACACGGCATTCGACTTTGTGCATGGTCAATCGTTTTATGTTTACCTGCAGCAACATCCAGCAGCAGACGCTGTGTTTCAGAAAGCGATGAGCGACTATTCGAATAGTGAAGCAAGTGCGATTATACAAGCGTACGATTTTTCAGCGGCCCGAATGATAATTGATGTTGGTGGGGGACATGGCGCATTTCTCTCATCAGTGTTAAAAGCAAATCCCCATGCTTCGGGAGTAGTATTTGATCTTCCTTCTGTTATTGAAAAGTATTTAGCCGATTTAACTTCGGCATCTAGGGATTTAAAGATCTCTTATGTGCCGGGCGATTTTTTTAACTGCGTTCCAGGCGGAGGCGATACGTATCTGTTAAAAAGCGTACTTCACAATTGGGATAACAAAGCGTGCATCGAAATCCTAAAAAACGTTGGAAAGGTGATGACAGCGCAGCATAGGATCTTGGTAATAGAGCGGGTGATACCTTCCGGTAATGAAAAATCTGAGGCTAAACTTTTTGATATCAACATGCTCGTTGTGACCGGAGGCAGGGAACGTACACAGGAAGAATACAAAAAACTCTTCCACGCCGCCGGGTTTAGGTTGACGCGGATTATATCAACAAAGTCGCCAGTGAGTATCATTGAAGCGTGTCCTGTTCCAAAGCAGGTAGTGTAGATTTTGCAAATACGAGGTAAATACGCTTTTCAAACCTCCGCTGCTTCTTACTACCAAATCGTCAAAATGGCCTTTTCTGGGTTTCTCGGGCACAGGACCGGAATGTGAACCCATCCCACAACGACAAACAACCTCATTAAAGAAAAAAGACGACTAGTTAGTCGTCTTTGTAGCGGGGACAGGACTCGAACCTGTGACCTTTGGGTTATGAGCCCAACGAGCTACCAACTGCTCCACCCCGCGATATAATTTGAGAGAACTTCCTTCTCGTTTTGTCAAAATCGACATTTAAAATCCAAACTTCCTAGAGCTGCCGCTGCAGTACGCTCGAACCTGTGTCAACCCTCGATATAACTGTCTTATAACTCGGCGGCCATCAAATAGGTTCGCAAAAGTATATTGTCAATCCTTAAAAAACAAGTATAAAGGCAAGTGTTGTCATTAGGTGCCCGGAAATTGTGCCTTTTTACCCTCAGACAACTATATATTCGGTCACATTCCTTTAAAAAGAGATTCACCTGGTGGCCACCAATGCCAGTGATAGCTTCTGTTTCCCGGAACGAACTAACAGCTTTCTGACAAATTTTTTCCGTCATCTTGGATAACCACACAGACGGTTGTCCAATTTCCCTTATAAAAGTTCCAAAGTGTTTCAAGAGTGTGAATAAGGTTAAATATTCGCTTACTGTTTTTGCAAAGACTCTCTGACCAGACAGATTTCTGGAAAAATAAAAAAACTCAAATATGAAAAAGTTAAACATTGAAAAACTTGAGACCACCATCGGCGGTACACGGTTACGGACTTGTTTTATCGCTGGGGGATTGACCACACTCGCTGTAGGGGTAGGGTTTGGCGCTGGTGGATTTTGGGGTGCCGGAGCAGCGTTGCTCGCCGGTTTGTCGGCTGCTAACTACAACGGCTGCCTTTAGGAATTTTTAATCGTTATTGGTTCAAATTAAATTTAACGAAATGAAAAAGATTACCTTAAATGAAATGCAAAGAATTCAGGGCGGAAGCAGACAGTTTGCCTGCTTTGCAATGGGCGTATTAACCATCGCAAGTATCACCCAGCCTTTTACGATCATACAGGGCTGGCCGGGAATTAAATATTGCTGGAATAATTAACATAATTCGAAGGGAGGTTAACTCCCTTCTTAACCCCCCCACCTTATGAAAAAAAGTTACATTTCCCTTGGCGGCGTACTGTTGTTTGCCTGCCTGTTCATCGCCAATTGGATATTTAAAGTCTCTCCGGAAAGCAACGTTATGCTGGCAGTTTTTGCTGGCGTTTTTCTTTTTCTGTTTTTTATACAACTGAGAAAAGAAAAAGGCACATGAGGTCCTTCTTTGTCAGTCTTAGCGGAGTCAACAAGGCTCTGTATTTTTTGTTCCTCTGCTTGTCGACAATTATGGTGACATTTGCGGGTAGGACACTGTTGATATCGGACGATCTGTATTTTGAATTCTACGGTGATCAACTCTCATATGAGCGAATTACCGAAATCGTATACATGATTCAGAAATGGGAATGGGCATCATACGTGCTGATTCCCGTTTATTATCTGGTTAAAGTTTTCCTGGTTGGGATTTGTATCTACATCGGGGCGGTTGTTATTGCTGTTGACATTTCATTTAGGAAAATTTTTGAAATGGCACTTGTGGCGGAAGCCATTTTTCTTGTACCAAGCACTCTCAAATTGCTTTGGTTCGCCTTCTTTCAAACAACGTATACGTTATCCGAAATTCAAAAGTTCTACCCGCTTTCAATACTGAATTTTTTTGATACCGAATTACTGGACGTATGGTTAATTTACCCCTTGCAGCTATTAAATATTTTTGAGATCGCATACTTGTTGATACTTGCCTATGGCTTGTCAATTGCGGCACAAGCCAGTTACAAAAGCATGATCAGATTAACTGCGTGCACCTATGGAACAGGCCTCTTCATTTGGGCGTTAGCTATTATGTTCTTGACCGTCACCTTCTCATTCTAGCAGATGTTAAAAAAATCGTTGTTACTGATAATTGTCACCACATTGACCTCGTGCACGGCATTTTTGATATACCGGATCATCGAACGGCTGAACGACAAGAAGGAGTCCTTGGGTAACCTAGAAACTCGAAGTCACTTAACCTTATTCGATTTCGATAGCGCTCAATTTTTTCTGCCATCAAACCGTAAGTCTGTAATCGTATATTTTAATTCTGAATGTAACCATTGCCAGTATGAACTTGATCAGATCTTTGCTAATACAGAGAAGTTCATTGATGCAGACGTTGTGTTAACGTCTTCGGAATTGATACGCGCGATAAAACAATTTGCTAAAGCAAATTATCCTGGAGCATTGGAGAACATTCGCTTTTTAAAGATAAATCCCGACGAAGCGTATAAAACATTTGGAAGCTTGGCAGTTCCTCAAATTTTTATATACGGCACCGACGGACTTCTTATCAGGAAATTTAATGGAGAAACTAAAATTGACGCAATTCTTCAATACCTCTAAATTTCGTTAGTCATCTAATATGTTTAAGCATGCAGCGAAGACGTTTATCCTTCAGCACGGCCAATCCGACTGCGGTGCCGCTTGCCTTGCTTCGATCATTCAATTTCATGGAGGAATTCAGTCGATTGAGAGGATCAGGGAAATGAGTGGAACTAGCGCCGAGGGTGTTTCTTTGCTGGGTCTTTTACAAGCCGCTGAAAAACTTGGCTTTGACACGGAAGGGCTACTAGCCGAATCCGTCGATAACCTCAACGATCTTTCTAATCCTGCTATTCTTCACGTTACGCTTGAAAATTCTCTATCGCACTTTGTGGTATTTTATGGCTTCCAGTCTAATAAAGCAATCATCGGAGATCCTGCGAAAGGAATTGTGACCTATTCCAAGGATGAACTCAAGGCTATTTGGAAAACCAAAACGCTGCTCAGCCTGGTTCCAAACCCCCACTTTATCGAAAAGAAGAGGATAAATGCCGACAAAATAAAATGGCTCATTGATTTGGTAAGGGATGATCTTCCTCTATTGCTGATTGCACTGTTTCTCGGCGTTTTAATTTCCGTGTTAAGCCTTGCTTCCGCGATTTTTTCCCAACGCTTGATCGACCAGATTTTACCCAGCACCAATACGCAAAAACTTGTTGTTGCCCTTTCACTGTTTTTGCTGATCCTGTTCCTTAGAAGTTCAATCACTTATCTAAGGGGCTTTTTTGTTATCAAGCAGAGCAGGAATTTCAATGAACGGATCATTTCCCGGTTTTATCACCGTTTGTTGCGCCTTCCAAAATATTTCTTTGATACCCGCAAAATCGGTGAGCTGATGGCAAGGATGAATGACACACGCCGGATACAGGATGTAATAACCTTTATTGCAGGTAATATCATCATTGATTCGCTGGTTCTGGTCATATCGCTGGGATTTCTCTTCACGTACTCGCATTCCTTTGGCCAGGTGTTACTGTTGAGTACTCTTTTATTCGGCTTGCTGATAAGAAAGTTTCATGGCAAGATCATCGTTTCTCAGAATGAGGTCATGCACAGCTACGCTCTGTCAGAAAGCTTTTATGTAGATGCTATACAAGGCATCGCAACAATAAAGGTGAACAACAAAGAAAATTTTTTTGACGTGCTGAACATGCAATGGTATTCTAATTTTCAGAAGCGCATCTTCAAGCTCGGTCATTTGCACAACCAGTTCAATTTTCTCGCCGAAGTACTCGGTAGCGGTTTCATCATTGTCGTTTTTGGTCTTGCTTCATTTATGGTTCTTGGAAAATCGCTTTCGCTGGGTGAGATGATTGCTATACTCTCCATTGCATCGGGTCTTGTCCCCTGTCTTAACCGGTTGGTGCTTGCAAACGTGCAGATACAGGAGGCGAGGGTTGCATTTGACCGTATGTATGAATTCGCGGCGGTGATTCCCGAGGAAATCCAAGGCGATGGTCCTGATATTTTCGATACCGGAAATTTTGACTTGAAAGTTGAGAACCTGGCTTTTCGGTTCCCCGGACAGAAGCTGTTATTGTCGGGCGTATCCTTCTCCCTGCGCAACAAGGAAATCGTTGCGCTTCTGGGTGAAAGTGGTAGTGGCAAGAGTACATTACTTCAGATCCTCCAAAAGTTTTACGATTATGAGTCTGGGTCGGTTTTGATCAACGGCAGACCGTTAACAGGCATATCATCCATTGCGTGGAGGGACGTGCTTGGTGTTGTGCCACAGGATGTAAAGATCTTTAATGGGAGTCTGACTTATAACATTGCGTTGAGTAACGACGAGGGTCACCTCGACGGAGTCTTGAAATTTTGCAGGGAGCTTGGGTTTGACACCTACTTTGAAAAGCTCCCTCAGTACTATTTTACCCTCCTCGGAGAGGATGGGATCAATTTATCAGGGGGACAGAAGCAGCTGGTCGCGCTAGCGAGAGCGTTGTATAAAAAGCCTAAATTGCTAATTCTCGATGAGGCTACGTCGGCGATGGACCGTCATACTGAAAAATTCATTCTCGATCTCGTTTACAAGCTTAAAACTGAAATATGCATCCTTTGGGTTACGCATAAGATCGAATCCGCCCGTCTTGCCGACAGAATCTATAGCCTGCAGGACGGTGTTATAAGAACAATTTGAAATGCCGGCGCATGACGCCCACGTTGGCCGTAACGGGACGCATAATAATTTTTTTAAAGCGCTTTCTTAACTTCCGGCATTTCCACATTTGTTAATGAAACTTCGGACGAGCTGCCTTCCTGACGGATTTCTGTTTGTTGATGATCCCAAAGTTCCTTGAAAACCAAACTATATCGTCTGAGCTCATCGAACGTTCCGCTGTCGACTATATATCCATCTTTGAGGATATAAACGAAATCGAAATAATGGAGTAGGTGCAGCCGGTGCAGTGAAGAAATAACCGTTTTGTCATTAAAGCAGGCAAAAAGATTTTCATAGATATTCCGTTCTGTGCGGGGATCGATGCTACTGGTCGGTTCATCGAGTAATACCAGATCACTGCCTTTCGCGGCCAGAATACCTCTCGCCAGTGCCAACCGTTGTTTTTGTCCCCCGGATAGATTTACTCCCTTTTCCTGAATATGTGTATCCAAACCTTTGGGAAGGTTTTTAACAACGCTTTCGAATTGGGCGGCGCGGCAGGCATTTGCTATTTCATCGTCGCTAAACTTTAATCCTAACGTTATATTATATAAAATGGTATTTTCAAAGATTTCAGGATCTTGCGGAAGCAGCGTTACGCTGTTGGCAATTACGTCAAAGTCCAAGGAGGAGGTCTCATCTATCTTCACCTGAGATCCTGACTGTGGCTGGAATAATCCTCTCAAAAGGGCAAGGAATGTGCTTTTGCCGCTGCCACTTTCTCCTATCAAAGCGATCCGCTGGCCTCTTTCTATACGCATGCTGAGGTCATGGATCCCTACACGCCTGGTCGGCTCGAGTGTTTCCGAGCGGTGGAAATTCAAGTTTTCGATGTCCAGGGTCCTCCAATAGTCGGGAAGCTTATGTTCCGGGTCGCGATGATGCATCTGATCGTACGCCTTCTCTACGTCACGAACGCTTTGCAGCTCGGTATTATATTTCATGATTTGCGTATAGTGACCGGCGATATCATTAAACACGCTGGTAAATTGATTTACATATCCGAGAAGGACGACGAGTCCCCCGATAAAGAAGGTGGAACCAGTGTCCCAATGCTGATACAGATAACCGATTGTGGTTACACAGTAAATCAGTCCAACCATCATTTGCGCAGTAAACCATTTCCATTCATTGACAGATACATTTTTTTTGAACGGTGGGTATACCGCCATCAGCTTACCCATATACGTTGTGTGAATTCTTTTTTCCAAACGAAGGGTTATTACTGAGATGATGTTTGACAGGCTGTCAAATAACGTAGAGGACACCTCGTGTTCGCGTTCGTTCACTTCTTTGAGAGTATGAATAAAAACCTTGTCAAACTTGGCAATTACCCAGATCGTTAATATTCCAAGGGCGACTCCGATCGATCCGAACAGGGGAGAAAAGTAAAGCATGGCACCGAACGAAAAGAAAAATTTTCCGAACGAGTAAAAATAGATAAAGCCATTTTGAAAGAAGTCCCTTAACGCTTCGTGGGCTTTGCGCAGCTTATTAATGGTTGATCCGCTGTGGTGGTCCTGATGCCACTTTGCCGGAAGGTGCAGGATCTTGTGATAAACCTCCTCCATGAAGTTACTGCTTAACGTGAACGCTAACTGCCGTTCCAATACCCGGCCGGGTCCGTGGAAACACCATTCCAGCAGGCGCAGCCCCAGGAAACCCGCGACATAGATCCAACCTGTTTTTAGTACCTCCGCTCCCTTTACCTGGAGTTCATTGACAAACCACCCGTAGAACAAGGGATTGATGGCGACGATCGTGGTCGCCAAAACAAACATGCCGTAGACGACTACAAAACGCTTTTTTTCGTGCCGTGCATATTTCCAGGCTGTGCCCAGGAGGGAGAAATAAGGATTGCGCATTTGGTGGATGAGAGAATTTTTAGCGAAATACGTTAGCCGGCAGCTATAATACCCGTGGAATTAATATTCGAATATTACATAGACAGAAATGAAAAGATATTACGGCAGAAATGACGCTTATAAATTTTTTGTCCGTTTTGTCCGGAGAATCTCCACATCTAAAAAACAGATTACCTTTGCATCCGAATATGGAGCAATCATCCTTTAAATCGGGTTTTGTCAGCATTGTGGGTAAACCTAATGTGGGTAAGTCATCGCTTATCAATAAGCTGATGAATGAAAATATCTCGATTATAACGGCAAAGGCTCAAACCACCCGGCATCGTATCATGGGTATTTTGAATGGCGAAAACTACCAAATAGTCTATTCAGATACGCCCGGAATCCTGGAGCCTAAATACTCATTGCATGATGCGATGATGAGTTACGTCAAAGTTTCGCTGGATGACGCGGACCTTATCCTGCTGGTGGTATCGATTGAGGATAAATTTGAAGCTGATCTTTTCGACCGGTTTCAAAAAATCAGCACTCCCGTGTTGCTGGTACTGAATAAAATGGATTTAGGAAAGGGCTCTCAGGTGCACGATAAGGCTGCTTATTGGCGGGAGTCTTTGAAGAATATTCGGGAGGTCGTAACCGTTTCCGCAAAGACGGGACAACATGTGGATTTACTTCTACCTAAAGTTCTTGAGTTTCTGCCCGTTCACCCTCCATACTTTCCACAAGACGACTATACCGACAGGTCGGAACGGTTCTTCGCGTCGGAGATAATCCGTGAAAAAATTTTTCTGAACTATGAACAGGAAATTCCCTACAGTACTGAGGTCTCGATCAGCTCATTCAAGGAGGATTCAGATATAATTCGAATCAGCGCAACCATTTATGTGGAACGCGATTCACAAAAGGGAATCATCATTGGCAAGGCCGCCAGTTCAATAAAGAAGGTCGGCATGGAAGCAAGACGGGATATGGAAGCATTTTTCAAGAAGAAGATTTTTCTCGAAACCCATGTGAAAGTTGCCGATAACTGGCGTAAACAGACCCTGAAGCTTAGGCAATTTGGCTATCTGGAGTAGAAAATCTTTGAACAAATTGTACGTCACACTTCATATTTGATAATTCGTAATAGACATGGCCAATATCGTAGCAATCGTAGGCAGACCAAACGTGGGAAAATCGACTTTCTTTAACCGCTTAATAGAGAAACGTGAGGCAATAATGGACAATATGCCGGGGGTGACCCGCGACCGGCATTATGGTTATGCGGAGTGGTGTGGAAAATTTTTTACTGTGATTGACACCGGTGGATATGTAACAGGGTCGGAAGACAAGTTTGAGTCCCAGATCCGGAAGCAGGTTAAGATGGCTATCGACGAAGCGTCTGCCGTGATATTTATGGTCGATTCCAAAGACGGCATCACCGGATTTGACAAAGAGTTTGCAAACATCTTAAGGACATCAAAGAAGCCGATTTTTGTGGCGGCTAATAAATCGGACACGCCGGAGAAGGCGATTTATGCGGCGGAATTTTATGAGCTAAGCTTAGGAGAGGTCTATCCGATTTCGTCGGAGAATGGTGGTGGTACGGGCGAACTACTGGATGAGCTAGTCAAAACCTTCCCGACGGAAGGTGTCGAGGATCCCGACGCCGGAATACCCAAAATCACCATTGTCGGTAGGCCAAACGTTGGCAAGTCATCTTTATTGAATGCGTTGTTGGGTACGGAACGCAGTATTGTGACCGATGAAGCAGGAACTACGCGGGATGCTATTCACTCGCATTATAAAATGTACGGTAAGAATTTTATCCTTATCGATACGGCTGGAGTTCGGAAAAAAGGGAAAGTGAAAGAAGACATCGAATTCTATTCGGTTCTGCGTTCACTCAGGGCGTTGGAGGAAAGCGACGTGTGTATTATCGTAATCGATGCCGAACGGGGATTGGAAGCGCAAGATGTGAATCTTATCAGTCTCGCAGAACGGCAAGGTAAGGGAATGGTGATTATGGTGAACAAATGGGACCTGATTGAAAAAGACTCCAAAACATCCGAGAAGTTTAAGAAAGAAATTCAGGAGAAACTTGCCCCAATCGATTACATTCCCATCATTTTCGCCTCTGTTTTAACAAAACAAAGAATTTTCCAGGTTATTGAAAAAACGGTCCAGGTTTTCGAAAATAAGACCAAAAAAATACCTACTAACAAAGTAAATGACCTTTTATTGCCGGAAATAGTTCGAAATCCACCCCCTTCCATGAAGGGCAAGCATATTCAAATTAAGTACATAACACAGGTAAACGCCCGGTTTCCATCGTTTGTTTTTTTCTGTAACCTGCCTCAATACATTCAACGCTCCTATGAGCGCTTTCTCGAAAATAAATTGAGAGAACACTTTGATTTTGAGGGCGTACCAGTACGCTTAATCTTCAGGAAAAAATAACATTTGTTGGGGCGAGTTGTTTATTCCTATTATATTTGCGGTGAAAATTTAAAAACCTGTAACTATGAAAAAATTGATTGCATTATTAGCTGTATGCGGCTTCGCTCTTGCTTTCGTTGCCTGTGGCAAGAAAGCTGAACCTGCTGCTGAAGCTGTTGATTCAACAGCAACTACAACAGAAGAAGTAGTTGTTGATTCAGCTTCTGAAATGGTAGATACTACGGCTGTTGATTCAGCTGCTGTACAGTAATCGGAAATGATCCCACGTTAAAAAGGCTTTAGAATTCTAAAGCCTTTTTTATTTATGAATTCGAACAAGGTCCTGGAAATATTACAGTTTCATCTCCCTCCACCAGCCGTTGAATATTGTTTTAACCTGTGGAAAGCGTCTCCTTTTGAATTAAAGCTTTCAAAAAGCCGGCAAACGAAAGTAGGGGACTTTACCAGCAGGAGAAGCAAAAGCCAGCCCCGGATTACTTTAAACAATGATCTTAACCCTTACCTCTTCCTGACAACATATATACATGAGGTTGCGCACCTTCATGTATTCCTCCGCTTTGGCCATAGAATTGATCCTCATGGCGAAGAGTGGAAACTCAAGTTCACCGAGCTGCTGATTCCTGTGCTTTGGGAGCACATATATCCCGATGAAATTTTGCATGAGCTGCGACGACATATGATAAATCCAAAGGCTAGTTCATTCGCAGATACGAAGCTGACGGAAGCTTTCCGGCAATTTGATAAGAACAAATCCCATGCGGCAGTCCTCTCACAGCTTCCCGAAGGAAGTACGTTTCTTCTCCAGGGCAAGTATTTCAAAAAAGGCAAACTCAGGCGTACAAGAGTGATGTGTAAGGAACTGAAATCAAAAAGAGATTATCTCGTACCCGCGGATGCGCTAGTGGACGATGTTCAGTTAAGCCTTCTTTGAATGAGTCCATTAACGAGCTCGAAAAAATGAAGTGGCTGCAACGTTCGCCAGCGATTTAATTGCAGTGTACCCCCCATGTTTATGTAGTGGTCAATATTGTATTTTTTGAACTCATCCTGGATGAATTCTGGAAAAGAAACGGCGGCGATCCACCCATCTTCAACATCTTCAAACCACTCCTCATAGTAAGAATCATCTGAGCCATGAAAGTTGAAAATATTCTCACCTATAAGGATGTACTTATTAATTCCGTTGCTGGTCAACACCTCGATGATATTTCGTTTGAGAAACATGATATCATTATTAATGGTGTCGTTCCATTCGCCTATAAATTCAATTACGGCAAAGCCCAACGTATAATCTGCATACAGGATTTTAATATATAATGTTTCCGATCCGATCGAATCCCAGGCAGGATCTATATAGTAACCGTAGATAGTCTCAGTATATACATCATGGTTGTATTCCTTTCCGAAAAAAGGCGAGAGTTTGTCCTGAGATGAGTCGTAGTATTTTAACCAATTATAATATGGCTCGATTTCATGCATCCTTTTGTTTGCTCTCCACGGCTTTTCTAACAGAACCGTGTTGACGCAACAATTGTTCGGCTTCGCCATACGAAACGCCTGTTTCGCTCATGATCATCTTCACACCGCGATCCACTAATTTGTTATTGGTAAGCTGCATGTCAACCATTTTGTTGCCCTTCACCTTTCCCAGCTTTACCATAGCCGCTGTGGAGATCATATTCAAGACAAGCTTTTGAGCCGTTCCTGATTTCATGCGCGTACTTCCTGTTACAAATTCAGGACCGACAATTACTTCAATAGGGTAATCGGAATTTTTTGCAACCTCGCTTTTCTCGTTGCACACGATGCAGCCGGTTACAATGCCGTTGGCCCGGGCGGTCTTTAGAGCACCAATAACATAGGGAGTCCTGCCGGAAGCGGCAATCCCGATTAACACATCCTGTTGATTGATGAGATGCTCCTCCAGATCTTTCCAACCCTGTGCGGGATCATCTTCCGCATTTTCGACAGCCTTCCGGATAGCCTTGTCACCACCAGCAATTAACCCAATTACCTTCCCGTGCGGCATGCCATAGGTCGGTGGTATTTCCGATGCATCAACCACCCCTAGCCGTCCGCTGGTACCCGCTCCGATGTAAAACAGTCGACCGCCAGCCTGCATTTTTTCCACGATAACATGGATCAATGAAGCTATCTGCGGGATTACCTTTTCGATGGCCAGCGGAACCGATTTATCTTCTCTGTTAATGTTGGCAAGCAAATCCTGAACACTCATGTGCTCAAGATTTTCGTAGTATGAAGAAGATTCGGTGGTACTCACTGCGCCAGATCTTTTTGATGATATAATGTTAGGCCTGCGATGGGGCCTTCCAAAATATTCTTTACAGTTATCCCTTTGTCGTTGGCAACTTGCCTTAATATGTCGCTAAAATAAAAAGCAATCGACCCTGTGAAATGAACCTTGAGATTTTTGAAGTTCTCATATTTCATCACATTATTTTCATAAAACTCCGAAAAGCTATTGTATACGAGTTGATAACAGTAAGGCTCTTTCAAATGTTGAAAAATAAATTTTGTGAAGCTAGCCAGGAAGGCGCTGGGTCTTTCCTGCTGGTAAACCCTTTCCAAAAATTCCTCACGTGTCAAGGGAAAGCGCTCATGGAATTGCTTTCGCAATCCCTCTGGCATCACCCCTCGGAGGTAATCGACCAAAAATTTTCTTCCCATGTTTGCACCAGAGCCTTCGTCTGCTAAAATCCAACCCAGGTTAGCGACGTTACCAACAATTTGTTGTCCATCGTAAAGACAAGAATTGGAGCCTGTTCCCATGATGCAGGCGATACCTGGTTCACGTCCGCAAAGTGCTCTTGCTGCAGCCAGCAGGTCCCACCCGATTTCTATTTGCGCCTCCGGGAAGAACTTTAGAAAAGCGTTCTTAATGGTTAGTTGATTTTTTTCCGAGGAAACACCGGCACCATAGAAGAAGATCTTCTGTATGCCTTCAGTTACTTTCGGAACGATTACTTCTTTAAAATTTTTTGTCAGGTCGTCGATAGGCTGATAATAAGGATTAAAGCCAGGGGTATTCGCCTGCACAACGGTGCCATCAAATGTCAGGAGTCTCCAATCTATTTTGGAGCCCCCGCTATCTGCAATTAGGATCATCGGGTCAATTCTGGTAAGAGTGGGTAAATTAGGTTAAGATTAGCATTAACTATTCATTCAACAAAGCTAAACCTTGTAAGTAAGAGAAAAAATAAATGATCTATGTGTGTTTATGTGTCCCTTAAAAAGGGATTTAATTCTTTAACGTCCCTATAATCTTGAATTTGTCGAACACATTTTCATTGTGCGGAGCGTCTTTTAGCTCGTCGGTAAGGTCTTGCCCGGCCCAATGTTCATAATGTTTTCCTGCCCGCCATAATTTGGACCGGCTTACGTCATAAATCAATCCCTTATATGCCACCCAGACCTCCGGCTTATCCTGACCGTTCCTGAGTGCCAGGTAGGCGCGCGTGTATTCTGGGAGGGTTTGTAAGCTCATCCGGCGGTTATTGTCTGGTAGTCCTTAATAATGGTGTATAAAAACTTCACAGGCGGAAGATCAGTCTGAATATTCAGCAACGCCTTGATCTTATCCGATATGATCATTACCGGCTGGATGTTACCCTGGTCGCGATTGACTTCAAGTGCGCGTTGGATAAGGTCGATATCTTTTTCCGTTAGGCTTATCACTTGCGAAAAAGTTGGTGTGTATTGTTCTTCCTGCGCAATGAAGACATTTTCCGAGGTGATCTGGTGATGCTGAACAATTTTTACCACCGACGTGCCAGCGACGATGTCTCCCAGTCGCTGACCTTTTCCACCTACAGCTATAATAACTACAGCCACAGCGCCTGACAATATATAGAAATCAATAAAACTGAAGATCCAACGCATTAAGTAATCCCCGATGGCGGGTGGGGTTCCATCAAGACGAACTACCTTGACTTTCAAGGCAAGCTTACCGGGTGTTTGTCCGTCCATGAAAATCTCAAAAAGGAGGCTAAAGAACATCCACGGAACTCCAATAACGATAAGCCAAACGTACCAAAGTTCGACTTCAAGTTTTGCCAGCAGGGCAACGAGCGCAACAGTGTACATGATAAGAATAATCCAATCGACTAGATATGCTGCTATCCTTTCGCCAACACTTGCCAACGGATACTCTATAAAAACATTTTGCGTCGTCCTGACCCGAATGGTTTGCATCCACTTCTAAATTTGTGCAAATTTCAAATTAAAGCTATAACTATGAAATTATAGCTCCCTCATCGAGGGAAAGTCTTAATAAATCTATTAAATACAAAGTTAGACGATGAAAGTTCAGGTGGTGGTGCTTTGCCTTAGTGTAATGATGGCAATCTCTTGTAAAGAAAATGATAAAGCTGACAACAGCGAATTACGGAAAAAGGCAAATGAGCTTGCTCAAAAGTTCATCCTCACCGACGGGCACGTGGACCTCCCTTATCGGCTAAGAATAAAACATTTTAGGTTGGAGCGCGAATACCTTGGCATTCCGGTAAGTACCCCGGAAGGAGATTTCGACTACGAGCGCGCAAAAAAAGGCGGATTGGATGCTCCTTTCATGTCGATTTATATTCCGTCGGATTATCAGCTAAAATCCGATATGGGTAAAGCGCTGGCAGATTCGCTCATTAACATGATTCGTGGAATCGTCGATGCGCACCCTGATAAATTTGCGCTCGCAGGAACACCACAGGAAATCGAAGCCAATACCCGCGCCGGGAAAATTTCCCTCCCGTTGGGAATGGAAAACGGTGCACCCATTGGTGACAGTTTGGAGAATGTGAAATATTTTTACGATCGCGGTATTCGTTACATCACGCTCACCCACGGCAAGGACAACCAAATTTGCGATTCATCCTATGACTCCTTGAATCGATGGAATGGCCTCAGCCCCTTTGGTGAAAAGGTCGTGGCCGAAATGAATCGCGTTGGAATAATGGTTGATATTTCTCATGTCTCCGACAGCACGTTCTACGATGTTTTGAAAATTACGAAAGCACCGCTCATAGCATCACACTCGTCATGCCGTTATTTTACGCCAGGATTTCAACGCAATATGTCGGATGACATGATAAAAGCGCTGGGGAAAAACGGCGGTGTAATCCAGATAAATTTCGGCGCCTCTTTCCTGGACAGCCTGGCGCGTGTAAACAGGCATGCCCTCGATTCACTGGAGAAAATCCTCACGGAAAAGGGACTAACTTCCCGGGATTCCGCGGCACAGCCTATTATTGATCAGTTTGCTCAAAACCATGTAGACTTGTATTCCGACGTGGAACGCGTCGCCGATCACATAGACCATGTTGTAAAACTTGCTGGCATCGATCACGTTGGAATTGGTTCGGATTATGACGGCGTAGGGGATACGTTGCCCATTGGTTTAAAGGATGTATCCGATTATCCAAACCTGATTTATGTTTTGCTAAAACGCGGATACAGCAACGAGGATATTGAAAAGATTTGCTCTAAAAATGTCTTCAGGGTCTGGAATAAAGTTATCGAACAGGCAGATAAGCCTGTCCAGTAGCATAATTCTAATGTACGTGAAGGTCACAAGTAGCGCCTAAAACGCATTTATGTCACGATAACCAAGAGGTATCCACCTACTGTAAATGAGGGAAGCAGCTTTTATAAAGCAAAATAAACCGCGCTGGGAGGAGTTTGAAAAGATCGTTAAAAGCAATCATCGGGCTCACCCCGATAAACTTGCGGAATTGTTCACCCAGGTAACCGACGACCTCGCATTTGCAAGGACACAGTATCCCGAAAGCCGGACGACTCGATATTTAAATGACCTGGCCAGCAAGGTGCACCTGGATATCTATAAAAATAAAAAGGAGGATAAAAACCGGTTCATTACGTTCTGGAAAGACGAGCTTCCTGCTGTGATGTACGACGTCCGGCGTCCGTTATTTTATTCGCTCATTATTTTTTTGGTTGCGGGAATGATAGGCGCCGTTTCAGCCCGGTTTGACGATACGTTCGTCAGGCTCATTCTGGGCGATGGTTATGTAAACATGACGTTGGAAAATATTAAAAGTGGAAACCCTACGAAGGTTTATGCCAGCCAAAGTGAACTGATGATGTTTTTCACTATCACATGGAACAATATTTTCGTGGCATTCCGCGTATTCGTTTTTGGTTTCTTTGCATCAATAGGCACAGGGTTATTTTTGTTTTACAATGGGCTTATGGTCGGGGCATTCATCATGTTCTTTTCACAGGAACAGCAGCTGGGCCACGCATTGCCTGTAATCATGTTGCACGGAACGATCGAACTGTCTTCTATCGTTATTGCCGGGGCTGCGGGTTTTGTGCTCGGCAATGGCCTTCTTTTTCCTGGCACATACTCGCGCCTGGAGTCTTTCAAGAAAGGAGCTGTGCAAGGACTGAAAATAGTGATGGGGCTTGTACCATTTTTTATTGTAGCAGGATTTATTGAATCATTTATTACACGATATGCCTTCATGCCGTTAAGTATTAAAGTCCTTATCATTGGTCTTTCGGCTATATTGATGTTATATTATTTCGTCATCTATCCTATTCGTCAAAAACGTTATGGAAAATTTTAACTTTATTGATTTTCATCGCACCCGCGACTTTAGCCGGAAGCTGAACGCAACATTCGAGTTCGTCAAACAGAACTTCAAGGGATTGGGAAAGAGCATACTTTTTATTGCGGGCCCGCCTGTCCTCGGGGCAAGCTTGATCATAGGTTCTTTCATGAGCGAATTCATGAACTTTAGTATGACGGGGAATCCGGCTGAAGAGATGGAAGTATATTTTACCTCGGTGAGCTTTTGGCTTCAGATTCTGTTGATGATGGTCTTTCTTACAATCAGCGGAGTGATGAATATTGCTACAGTCAACAATTACTTGCTGCTGTATGAAAAAAAGCGAACCAATCAAATCGAAGTTTCAGAGGTATGGGAGCGCGTGAGGGCTACATTTTGGATGTATTTCAATACTCTGTTTCTTTTCATGATCCTGCTGCTCGGCGCGGTGATTGTATTGATGATCCCGGTAGGTTTATTCACCGCC
>DASUTP010000062.1:0-3749 GCA_036374515.1 Chryseolinea sp.
TGCTGATAGAAAATAACCCTAACCTAACGACATTGGCGGGCCTTTCAAATCTTTATTTGATAGGTGACGACCCTGTCAGCCCTCCACCGATAGTGCCTGGGTTGGTCATTCGGCATAATCCCATGTTGTCGAACATTGATGCTCTTTCATCCTTAAGAAGAGCGTTATTTGTTTCTATCGAAGATAATACCAGCCTCACCACTTTGAATGGACTTTCATCATTGACTGAAATAGTTGGTGACTTACGTATCATGTCTAACCCTAGTCTTTTAGAAATTGGCGGATTCCCTTCCCTACGTTCAATGAGAGGCTTTCTGCAGATACATGGTAATATCAGTCTAATTAGTATAAGTGGTTTCAAAACCTTGACCACCTTATCTGCAATAGGTATTGAAAACAATCCAAAACTTGTCAGCATAACAGGTTTTAAATCAATCACAACACTCGATAAAAAAATAATTGTCAATGTTTATGCTGCTGGAAGTTTGGCCATATCAGGGAACAATGCACTAACTAATCTTCAGGGTTTTTCCTCTCTTAAGAATGTGAGTGAAATGTACATTTACGTCAACGATCAACTCTCTAATTTAGATGACCTGTCATCGTTGAGATCCATTGGAAGTCTGTTTCTGGCCCATAACGCAGCTCTATCCAATATAAATGCACTGAATCGAATCGACTCCATACCAGGTACATTAACCATTCGGAACAATGACAAATTGATGGATCTTAATGCTCTTTCCTCATTAACGTATGTCGGGGGACTTAGCATTGGAGAAAATAGTAGCCTAACAAATATTAATGGGCTGTCTAAATTAAAGACGATTGGGAACGATCAAGGTTTATCCATTTACGACAATGCCGTTCTTGAAAACGTCGATGGGCTATCTGCCCTTACCCAAGTGAATGCAGAGCGACCGTTTTTCGCCATTTACTTTGCGCAAAACCCTTCTTTGACCAATTGTTGCGGTCTGCGTCCCCTGCTCGAACGTCTGGATGAACTTTATACTCTTGATAATCTTGTAAGTAATGGTTACGTAAAAATTTTTGAAAACGGTGGCGATTGCATCCTAACGGATATTCTTAATTGCGCCGGCGCCCGAGTATCAGGGTTTTCATTGATCGATCAAAAAACCAGTGCTGTGATCCAACATTTTGAAAACGAGATCACCATCGACATTGCAGCTCGAAAGTTTGCCAATTTATTACTGGAAGCCAATACATTTCCTCAACAAGTTGGAAGCGTAGAGTTCATATTTGATGGAATCATCAGTCGTACCGAAAATGGTTCTCCATATCAATTTATTTTGCCCACGCTTTCGCCGGGTACTCACAACGTAAGGGTCGAGGTTTATTCAAAAGCGCAGAAACTCGGAGTAAAAGGAGTTGGGAGAACAGCAACATTTAAGGTCATAAATTCTGCCACCGTCATAAGCTTTGATGTGGTTAGTCTGTCTCGCCAGACACTTATGAATTTACATGACGGAGATAAGATTAATATAAAAGATCCAGCGTTCAAAACCTTCCTTTTTCGCGCCAACACCACCCCAACCTTCGTACATAAGGTGGAGTTTTTTTTAAACAATCGTCGTGTAGCCGTGGAGAATGGATCTCCGTATGAGCTCTTGGTAAGCAGGCCTCCTGGTGACTACACGCTGGAGGCCATCCCCTACGCCAGGATTAGGGACAATTATTATCCGGGAACCTCGTTGAAAATAAACTTTAAATTAGTGTCAGAAGATACAGATCACTTTGGTCAGCTTGTAATGAATGACCTATCGAATAATGAAAGCCTGCTGAAAGCGGGAGAAATTCCTAGGGTAACCATATTCCCGGTCCCAGTAGACAGGGAGCTGTACGTAAAGATCGATGATACCACAGCAATAGAGCCGATGATCACGATCCGCACTATCCACGGGTTGACCGTTTATCAGGACTCTTATTCAAAATCGCAAAGCATAAATACTTTACATCTGCCGACTGGTGTTTACTACCTGCAGGTGGCAGGCAATGGCGGATTTCACAAGGTAATAAGATTCATAAAAAAATGAAGGTATTATTATGCCTCGTTACTATAGGGTAGCTGACGAGTTCGTCTTCACCTCCCACCAGCGTCGCTGACCTCCACGCCTCTGGTGGCGAGGAACTCGGCCGGATGACATTGTCTATCGTAATAATAATGCACCCAAGACGTAATTTCTTGATGCAAAAATCCGAGGGTTCACGGTGCACTTTGAAAAGATCCTGAAAAATAGACGTCGATCCACTTGATGCGCGGAGTCTGCCGACCTGACCCCGGGGACCTAGACGTTACTTCAGCAACCAGTTGGGGAAACTTGTCCCCCAACGTATCGCATTAAATCCCGACGCCCAGCCGCGAAAACTCATTTAAACACTGTTAATGAAAATTTTTTAATGGAATGGTTTTGGCGCCTTTCAATTAAATTCTAAATAAACTAACACATATTTTATGTTTTATCATGCAAAAACACTTATCAATGAAATTGTCGCCGACGAACCAGATCCGTCAGCAGCAAACGCATTGCAGGAAGGATTAGGAGGTCAGTTTGGGGAAATGCGGACGATGATGCAATACCTCTTTCAAAGCTTTAATTTTAGAGGGGATGCCGTTCCTTATTTAGATCTTATTCAAGGTGTCGGAATTGAGGAGATTAGTCATGTTGAATTGATTTCTAAAACCATTTCGAAACTGCTAGATGGCGCGCCGGAATATCACGGGAAAAAATTTGACGTTCCCGGTAAGGATGGAAAACCCACCATGAATATGGCGAAGGACCAGATGAATCCACATCATTTTATCGTAGGTGCTCAAGGCGCTTTGCCCGTTGATGCGGCAGGTAATCCCTGGAGTGGATCATACGTCCATAGCCATGGAAATTTAGTGCTCGACCTGATGGATAATCTTGTGCTGGAAGCGACAGGGCGTCTGCAAAAGTGCCGGATATATCAAATGTCTGACAATGCAACCCTTAGGGCAACGGTTTCATTTTTGATCGTTCGCGATGAGGCTCATCAGGCAGCATTTGCCAAAGCATTGGAGAGCTTAGGAGTGGATTGGGGCAAAGTATTGCCAATACCTAAATTTGACTCTTCACAGTATCCGGAAGTAAAGAGACTACTGGACGCCGGTATCCATCGGGAACAGTATCATTTCAGATTAGATGGTTCGCAGATGGATAAGATCTTTAACGGCCCTGCTCCATTTGGAGACGATTCGCAGTTGATTACAATGAAGGAGCCGCGCGAAAGTTATCCGATTCCTCCAGCGCCAGAGCGTCCCGAAGAATTTGCGCCGGGCCTCGATCCAGAACTCCAGGAATTAGCCGACGCATTTACGGATTTTAAAGAAAAGGTTACAAAGCAGACCAACGGTAAAAAGTCAAAAAATTAAAGATTCGATCCTGACCAACTTTCAACTTTCTACGCGTTGGCGATGTCGGATATACAGCAGACCTCCGATAACTTCGCGTGATGAAAGTCAAGGATTATGTAAAGGGTTGCGATAGAAATGGAAATCAATTGGGTTAACGCTCGGAGTCCCGGAACCGGAGACTCCGAGCGGACTCGAATGTCTCATCGTGAATGAGACTGAAAAACTTCGCGTCATAAACGTAGGATCACCAGAACAATTCCGAGTTAGAAGTCGAGTCCAATGAACCAACACGGTTATTCCCGTAGAATGCGCGGGAATGTTAATCGGCCACCGTGAACGCGTCCTCGCCTGGGCG
>DASUTP010000063.1:0-8977 GCA_036374515.1 Chryseolinea sp.
GGCAAATTTGGCTTAGGTGTTTCATTTTTTTTACAAAAAGACTACGATCAAGCTGAAAGGAATTTTCAAGAGTCATACGAACTTGCAACTAGGACCAACTATCAGAGGTTTCAAATTGAGAATCTAGTGTATCTAGGTGAAGTCTTTGCAGCGCGAAAAGAGTTTGAGGAAGCAAAAGGTTATTTTTTGAAGGCCGAAAAAATGGCGAAGCCGTTAGGTTATTCCCAATTGCTTTTGGAAACTTATCTTCATTTTTCACGATTACTTATTCAGGTTGAAGATCATGAGGAGGCCGCCAATTATCAAAAAAAATATATTGGAATGAAGGATAGTTTGTTTAATGAGGAACTGGTCAAAAATATCGCACGAGTCCAGACTAATTACGAACAGAGAGAGGACAGGGCCACGATAGCTTCCAATGAAATCGTAATAAAGCAATCTCGCGACCTCAACATTGCTGGCGCCGTGATCGTCCTTCTCGCAGGACTACTTGTATTGGTTTTACAGTTTGGAAATCGAAATATCAAACGGGTCAACGCTAAACTCTCTGAAGCCAAAGAAGTTATCCAGGAAAAAAACCAGGAATTGGCCAATAAGAACAAAGAGCTTGACTTCCAGGTAGAGAAAAAAACCGCGGATCTGGCAAGGGCTAATAGTTCCCTCAAGCAAGTGAACGATGAACTTGACAACTTCATCTATAAAACCTCCCACGACATCCGCGGGCCACTCGCCAGCCTGAAAGGCATGTGCAACGTAGCCCTCATGGACGTCCAGGATCCGGTTGCCCTGGATTATTTGAGAAAACTGGATTCCACGGCGGAAAGATTGAACACGATCCTCACCAGATTGGTGATCATAAATCAGATCAACAACTCCAAGCTTACGGTTGAACGCATCGATTTCGAAGGGATCGTGAGCGACGTGCTGCTGCTGGAACGGAAGAAGGGCGTACCGGCCGAGTTACTCATCATGCCGCAGATCGATGACGACGCGGTCATTGAATCTGATAAAGAACTTGTAAGGATCGTTCTTGAAAACCTCATCGACAACGCGATAAAGTTTTATAATGATTCAGACCGGGTGAAGTCATTCGTTAAGATACACATCAACAGCATGCCGAAGGGCGGGGTCATCGTTAGGGTTATTGATAACGGTATCGGTATTAGTGAATCCAGCCCCGGCAAATTATTCCAGATGTTCTCACGCGCGTCTGAGCGTTCTGAAACCGGTGGTATCGGACTTTACATCACCAAGACCGCCACCGAAAAGATCGGAGGAAAGGTGGGCTTGCTTACCACACCGGAAGGATATACAGAGTTCTATGTGATTTTCCCTGCTTCTCCATATAAGGAGGCGGAAAAGTTTTTACGGGTGTCCTCGTATTAACCCGGAATTTTTTTAGCTGCATTTCTCTTATCATATTTGAGCGCTGATCGAGCGTCCTTTTCTAGCTATGAAAAATTTCAAACGATATACGGTGACCGCAGCGTTGCCATACGCGAATGGGCCGAAACACATTGGCCACCTGGCGGGTGCCTATATTCCCGCCGATGTGTATGTGAGGTACCTGCGTTCGGCGGGCAAAGATGTGTTGTTCGTTTGCGGCAGCGATGAGCACGGCACGGCTATTCCCAATCAGGCGTTAAAGGAAAATACGACGTCGCAGGCCATTATCGACAAATACCACGCGCTGATATTTAGCTGCTTCCAAAAGTTAGGAATCGCATTTGATATTTATCACCGGACCAGCGAACAAATACATCACGAAACTTCACAGGAAATTTTCCTGGCCCTTTATAACAAGGGTCTGCTGACCGAGGAAGTGTCGGAGCAATACTACGATGACGAAGCACAGCTCTTCCTGGCTGACCGTTACATCGTTGGAACTTGTCCCAAATGCGGTAACCCAAACGCTTATGGCGATCAGTGCGAGAAATGTGGATCCACGCTCAGTCCCAGGGAGCTGATCAATCCGAAATCCACACTCACCGGTAAGGCACCGGTGCTGCGCGAGACGAAACATTGGTACCTGCCCTTGGAAAAGTATGAGGGGTGGCTCCAGGAATGGATTTTGAAAGGCCACGCCGACGACTGGAAAGCGAACGTCTACGGTCAATGCAAATCGTGGATCGATGCCGGACTCCAGCCGCGCGCGATGACACGGGATCTCGATTGGGGAATAAAAGTACCGCTTCCGGACGCGGAAGGAAAGGTATTGTACGTCTGGTTTGATGCGCCTATCGGCTACGTTTCGGCTACACGCGCATTTTACGAGGAAATCAGCACCGGCCAGTTTAAATACGCCCAGCCTCAACGGGATTTCAAAGACGCCAAGGCCGGCGATTGGAACCAACGTTGGAAGGACCCTGACACGAAGCTGGTGCATTTCATTGGAAAAGATAATATCGTTTTTCATTGCATCATCTTTCCTATTATTCTAAAAGCACACGGCGAATTTATTTTGCCCGACAATGTTCCCGCCAACGAATTCATGAACCTTGAAGGGGATAAGATGTCCACTAGCCGCGGGTGGTCTATCGAGATGCACGAGTATCTGGAAGATTTTCCTGACAAGCCAGACGTACTGCGCTACTGCCTCCTGGCAAACCTTCCGGAAACAAAGGATAGTGAATTTACCTGGAAAGATTTTCAGGCGAGGAACAACAGCGAGCTGGTGGCGATCCTGGGAAATTTTATCAACCGCGCGTTGGTGCTCACGCAAAAATATTTTGACAGTAAGGTTCCCGCCCGGGGACCTCTTCAGCCGGTTGACCAGGAGGTAGTGCGGGCGCTGAAAGCCCTGCCCCAAAGTATTGCAAATTCGATTGAGCAATACCGTTTCCGCGAGGCAACGGCTGGGCTGATGGACATTGCGCGGCTGGGGAACAAGTATCTGGCCGAAACCGAGCCATGGAAAGTTTACAAACACGATCCCGAGCGCGTGGCAACGATCCTGAATCTTTCTTTACAGATCGCTGCGAACCTCGGCATCGTCGGAGAAGTATTTCTACCCTTTAGCGCCGTTAGGATCAATAAGATGCTGAACATGGAAAAGCGCCTTTGGAGCGATGCAGGATCTGATATGCTCTTACCAGTAGACCATCCCCTGGGTCCCGCTCAGCTGTTGTTTGAAAAAATTGAAGACGAGGTTATCGCACGTCAGCTGCAAAAGCTTCACGATAAGAAGAAAAGTATGGAACCGGTGAGCGTTGAGGTAAAACCATTGAAGCCGGAGATAACGTTTGAAGATTTTTCCAAGCTTGACATCCGCATTGGAAAAGTTTTGGCAGCGGAAAAAATGGAGAAGTCGAACAAGTTGCTGAAGCTTACGATTGACACCGGCGTGGATAAGCGCACGGTGCTGAGTGGCATTGCCCAGCACTTTACTCCCGAGGAAATGGTTGGGAAGCAGGTAGCGTTGGTTGCCAATCTTGCTCCGCGGAAGATGATGGGGATTGAATCACAGGGAATGGTTTTGATGGCTGAGGATGAAAATGGAAAACTCAAACTCGTTCAAACGTCCGATGCAGTGTTTCCCGGTTCAGTTATAAACTAATTACAAGCTTTTTAAGCTCAATCTGCTCCACCTTAAATACACGTGAGTCAAAATCAACACGATATTTTCTCACTTTGAGTTTCATTCCCGAAATGATTTTCTATTAGCTTTTTGTCAGGTTTTTTAAGCTTGCGACGTTTGGTGGAAAAATAAAAAAAAACTAATTTAAAGATCCCACCGACGTGGCTATCAGCCGATACATGAAGCGTTATATAATTTTGTATGAAAACATTTTTCCTTTTACTGACAGTGTTCGCGGCACCATTCGCATGGGCCGAGAAAAAAGAAATTGACTCTTTAGAATCATTGCTTGCTTGCAGTTCAATTGTTGAAAGAATTGACAAACTCAACGAACTAGCATATCTATATGGAGAACGAGACTATAAGAAAGGCCTGCAGTTAGCAAATCAGGCATTGAAAATTGCACGTGAATTAGGAGATACTTTACAAATCGTGAAGGCGGGCCGAGCTACGTCATATTTCTTTAGACGTCTTAACCAGTTGGACTCTGCACTCACCCTAGGTTCTGAATTACTTCCTCAGGCCAGGAAAAAGGGATTTGTAGTGGAGCTAAAGTCAATTTTGAATGGTCTGGCATACGTAACTATCTTAAACGCAAACTATGACAAGGCGTTGATGTATCTTTTTGAATCCCTTGAAATTAGAAAACGTGACGGTGATAAATTTGAAATAAGTGTGGCGCTCCATAACATCGGGTTGGTTTATTATAAGCTTGGTAACACAGGCACTGCCCTCGAATACTATCAGGAGGCATTGAGCCTAAAGAATCAAACAGATAACAAATATGACCTCGACTTGCTGCTAGTGAACATTGGCTTATGTTATGCGTATTCGAATTTGTGCCGTGAGGCGACGAGATATATCGATGATGGTTTTTCAAAGTGTAACAACAATTGTTCTGATGATCGGTTGGTACAAGGCTTCTTGGGCTATGGCATCATTCTTTTTCACGAGGATGAATATTCAAAGGCTGAAAAACAATTCCTAAAATCTTATACGCTGGCAAAAAAAGTGGAAGCCGAACGCTTCCAACTGGAAAATATAATCTGGTTGTCGAAGATTTACATTCATGATAACAAACTTGCTGCCGCCGAAAAATATCTGGTGGAGGCCGAGGAGATCATTCAAAAAAACTCCCCCTTTAAGCTCGAGCTCATTGGAATTTATGAGCAGTTTTTTAAACTCTATCAAAAAAAGGAGGACTTCAAAAAAATTTCAATTTATCAAGCAAAGTATATTTCTCTCAAGGATAGTATTTTTAATGATGAGGTCACCAAGAATTTGATGAAAGCAGAAGCTGAGTTTCAAGAACGGGAAAACCGCAGCAGAATTGAATCACAAAATAAAATATTAACCTTGAAAGAAGAGGTCATCTATCGGCAAAAAGTCGCAAATGCATCAATGGGTGGCATCGCTTTCCTCGTTATCATTTTGACCGTGATACTTGCCAGAAACAATAGACAAAAACAATTACGAAATAAGCTACTTGACGAACAGGTAAAGGAACGGACGAAAGAACTAGAAATGAACAGCAACGCGCTGCAGCGAGCGGTTCAGGAACGTTATGTGCTCATTTCTGAAGCTTCATCAGACATACAAAGTTCAATAGCAACCTTGAAAGGCTTGTGCTTTTTAGGCTCGAAGGAAATTGATCACCCTTTGGCTACTGAGTACTGGAAACAGCTAGACAATACTTCCAATGGACTCTCAGCTGTGCTCAATAAGATGCGGTACTCTGCTCATAAACCGTTAGAGTAAATTCTCTTTCTGCACTGCGGTGAGAAGGATTTCAGGTCTTGAACTCAATAAAACAACACAAAAAAATATCGTGTGACGATGGAATAATTCAACCATTGGCTGCATAAACCAGTATGCCCAAGGACATGATCAGGATATAAATCATGAGTACCAGATTGACCCTCCGGACCCGTCGTAGCGCCCGCCTTAGATTTTTTATTTCATCTCCCATGGCTTGTTCTTTTTTGAGAAAGCTACATTCACCAGAAACTTTACGCAATGTTGCCGACGAGTTTATCCGGAAAACCGAACTGGCATTTTACTTGGTTTTCCCCATTTGTCAGTATTTTTAATCCGCAGTTGACGATTAAATATGTAATATGAATAACATTCCATCTACCAAATTGAGAATTTTGCTCATCGAGGATGAAGCGCTAATTCGCGAAGGTCTTCGTGCTTTGCTGGAAAAAGAAAATTTTGTCAAAGAGATTCATGAGGCATCAAATGCAAAAGAATTTTCTGAGAAAATGAAGAAAGGCATCGACCTGGTTTTGATGGACTTCCGGTTGCCGGACACGAATGGAATCGACCTTCTCAATTTATTAAAAAAAGAAACGTTGTATCCCAAAGTGATTGTCCTTACGGGGCTCGAGGGTACGGAATTGCTTATGAACTTATTGCAAAATGGCGTCCATGGGATCGTGTATAAACTCGATGGATACAGCGAAATTCTAAAAACGATTAAAGGCGTTCTGGAAAAGGGAAGCTATTTTTCTCCAAAGGTCCTGAGTATCATCCAAACCAATGCGCATCGTTGGGACCAAGTGCCTCCCGTGGTATTGAACATGCCTGAACGGGAGTTATTAAAGGCAATTGCAAGTGGCTTGACTACAAAAGAGATAGCTTCGTTACTGAAAATGACAGACTCCACCACGGAAACCTATCGGATCAGACTCATTAAAAAGATGGGCGTGCATAACACAGCCGGCCTCCTGGCGTATGCTTTCAGGAATGGAATTTTGTAAATCACTTCCATAAATGAATGGAGAAATCAAATGAAACCGGCTTATGAGAGATCATAGGTAATCTTTGCCAATAGGCCTTTTTTACCATGATGATACGTAACGACCGCGCCAATTACTTGGGATCTAAGTCTAAGTGTATTGTTTTTTCTTCGCAGGCGATCGATGAATTCTGAGATTTTATTGAAGCCGCTTCCATCGTCCTCTACCTCAATGATCAGTTTTTCTGGTTGCCAGTTTATACGCACCCATATATGCCAGGCGGCAGAATGTTTAAATGCATTGTGAATTAGTTCCTGAATAATTCTATAAAGATACGAAAGAGATTGCTTGGAAATTTTTCCTTCCACACCCGAGGCTTCACAGAAGATGTTTCCAAAGCCTGGTCGTTCCATCGATTTACACAAAAGCTCAACACTGACATTTAGAGATTCTTGGTTGGTGAATTCAGGCAGCAGCTTCCGCGAAATCCGTCGTACCGACTGAATAACACCTTCAAAGTCCGCACGCATATTAATCAGCAACGCCTCCGTCTCAGCAGGGTTGTCCGCAGAACGCTCCAGCCGGTCGAGATAGAGCCTGAAGATCGATAGTTTTTGAATTAGATCGTCGTGTAGTTCTGCCCCCATTTCGAGAATGATTTGATCACAGATTTCAGTAGCGCGACGTGCTATCTCAAGGTCAATTTTTTTTTGTGATGTGAGAACAACTGCCATTATACGAATATATGAAATAGTTAATTTATTAGAAGGACCAGGAGCGCTGCGAAACCGTGTAAACCGAAGTAAATTACGCGTAAAAAGTTATTGTCGCGCATGCTCCCGTTTTTCCGTGTGACAATCCAGAAATCCGATTCTTCAAAACATTTTCCGGAGCCGCCGTGCTCGCAAAATTAGTTTTGTTTTACGTAGGTCACCAAGATTTCTGCCTGCCTCTTCAGTAGGACAGTGAAATGATTGCTGTTGGTTTAGCTCCAAAACGCCTGGTCTGCCTGTTCGCCGGATTACCTCAATGCCCTTCGTGCTGGAGTGTATTATGTAGCCGATCTTTACGTTTCCGGCGCACTATTTTTTTAGGAGAATACAAGCCATTCGCATGCCGATGGAAGAATGCTTGGATGCTCACGTTAAACTTGTTAGTTTTCATTGGGAACAGAACTGAGTTTCCTCCACGCTTACAATGCTTAAAATGAAGGTTCGTTTGTTTTTTCTAATTCTGCCGATGTTCGTATTTGCATCGTGCCGTGATGGCGGGGTCAAAAAAGGTGCACCGTTGCTTTATCTGCCTGACGACCTTGAAGTAGAATTATGGGCGGAGTCTCCGTCGTTTTACAATCCGACAAATATGGATGTCGACAGCAAAGGACGTATCTGGATCACCGAAGCGGTGAATTATCGAAATTTTAACAATGACTCAACGGTCGCCCTGCATCACAGCCAGGGTGACAGGGTAATGATACTCGACGATAGGGATGGCGATGGAAAGGCCGATGATTCCAAAATTTTTGTGCAGGACAAGGATCTGATTTCCCCCTTAGGGATTGCCGTCATCGGTCGTAAAATTTATGTTTCGTGTTCGCCTCACATCATTGTATACACCGACGAAGACCAGGATGACCGTCCTGATAAAAAAGAAATTTTCCTCACCGGTTTCGGCGGACTGGATCACGACCATTCGCTTCACGCCATAGTAGGGGGCCTCGACGGAAACTTATATTTCCCCACCGGCAACGCCGGCCCTCACGTTGTGACAGACAAGACCGGATGGACGCTTCGCTCGGGAAGTATCTACACGGGCGGATCTCCCTATAATCGCGAAAATCATGGCAACCTCAAAAGCGATGACGGAAAAGTATGGGTGGGAGGATTAGCCCTGAAAATAAAACCTGATGGAACCGGCCTCAAGGTAGTGGGGCATAATTTCAGGAACGCATATGAACTGGCAGTTGATTCGCGCGGGGACATGTGGCAAAATGACAACGACGATCAGGTGGTCACTTGTCGCACGACATGGCTTATGGAGGGGGGCAATGCCGGTTACTTCAGCACGGACGGCACGCGCTACTGGCAGGCTGATCAGCGTCCTGGCCAGGATGTGTTTACAGCGCACTGGCATCAGGAAGATCCAGGCGTTATTCCGGCGGGCGACCAAACAGGCGCCGGTGCGCCTACCGGTATCGTTATGTATGAAGATGACGCGCTGGGTGAAAAGTATCGTGGCATGCTGCTAAGCGCCGACGCTGGGCGGAATGTAATCTTTGGTTATCATCCCAAACCACATCAGTCGGGTTATGATCTGGGAAAGCGTTTCAATTTTCTTACATCGCTTTCTCAGGATAATGAAGGTTATGTGTGGAATGACTCTGCGATGAATCGGCAGACTGATAAGTGGTTCAGGCCAAGTGATGTTGCCGTTGGGACGGAAGGAGCAATCTACATTGCCGACTGGTTCGATCCGGTCGTAGGCGGTCATCAAATGGATGACACGATCGGATATGGGCGCATCTATCGTGTTATTCCGAAAAACAAAAAACTGGAGAGGCCGGTGACTGATCTGTCCAGCCCTGAAGGTGCCGTGAACGCCCTGTTGAGCCCTGCCATCAATGTTCGATTTGAAGCCTTTCAGACACTGGTGGCAATGG
>DASUTP010000064.1:0-2644 GCA_036374515.1 Chryseolinea sp.
GTCAGTCTTTTCTGACTGACTTACACTGATTTCTAAATCAACATCACCTCCAGCAAATTCTCTTTTAATCTAGCATAATTTCCTGCGCTACTGTAAAGATATTGCTCCGGATATCTTACAATTCCGGCGACGACTGGGTTATTATGGATATAGTCAAGGCGTTGGTTAAGCCAGTCTTCCGTGCTTAGTTCTATAGGATGACTGTGCTGCTGCCAAAACTGGCAATGCATGTTGTTGGGGTTCCTGCTCCCTGCTCTCTTAAAAAGCCACATCAACAGTACCCTTCTACTTTCTTGAGGATTGCTCTCTATGGCTTTAATAATCATGACAGATGTGTATTTTTTAATATCGCGTATGACATGTTCCAGGTTTTGCTTGCCATGTCTGCCGATAATCATATGTACGTGACTGCTCATAATGCAATATGCATATACTTCCAGCCCCTTATGCTTTTGACAATAACGAATGCTGTCTAAAAAGATGTCGCGATACTCCGATCTGATGAAGACATCGAGCCAGTAGACGGTGGTAAAGGTGAATGTAAGTCTGAAGACTTACAACATGATAGGTCCAAGTGTCTCTCCTCGCAAAGCCAGCGCTCAACACTTGAACCAGGCACTTCGTAGGAAGACTTGGACTAGAACGGGTTACACAAGCAAGCTGTAGTCAACACTTTGTATGTAATTTTTTCAAAGACAGCAATGACCCGTTCACCTGGCCAAAACGTTCAGTACCACCATCATGACAATCAAGGCCACCGTCCACATTGATTTGGCGAAGAGACTTTTTTCGTCCAACCATAAAATCATCCAGGTAACGATGTTGCCACTGATGAACAGGATCAATACGATCGACATTATCGGGAGGTGGTCGGCGTCGGTGTACGTTTTCAACGCTCTGTACATGCCAAAGAACGGAATCCAGAAATAGCATAACATGAGCGTGGTATCCCAATATTTTTCAAACTTATTGTCGGGCGATTCATTCATGACCTGGCTTACAAAAATAGGATAGGAAGCAACTTGTGCCAAATGTAGCCAAACGAAGTTAGTGGCCGTCTTAAAACGCCTGAATTAAACGGTTATCCCTGCCGTCTTATCCGACGTATCCCGGCCCGGCTTGTAAAAACGCGATTCATTTGGAGGGCTCAGCAAGAAATTCCTCAATGAATGCGACGGCAGGATATTGGGTAACCCCCGGTTTCACCGTTGCTAATTCGCCGATATAGTCACCGTGCCCGCCGGGAAGAATCATCAGCCTGGCCTGCTGCATCTGGCGATACATTTCCACGCCATGCTCGGGACTGACAACGTCGTTATTGCCTAAAATAATCAGGGCGGGCGCTTTAATCCCTTTAATATCCTCTTCCTTCATGTCCTGGAAATTTTGCATACGCGTAACGTCGCGTACATACATCTTATACAATGCGTCTTTGTCGGGATTTATCGACAGAAAGGCGTCCTTGTAAGGCTTTGGCATTTCTTCGAAGGTAGCTTTCTGCATCATCTCCCAGAACCATGGATAGCTGCCGGCCTTCTTATACATAGTCGAAGCCACTATAATTTTATTCACAACTTCCGGGTGACGGATCGCGAGCTGAAGCGTGGTGCCGGCACCGTTGCTAAACCCGAAGATATCCGCCTTGCCGATGCTGAGATATTTCAGTAAAGCAGCAACATCGTCGGCATCCTGCTCAAAGCTCAACGGCCGGTCTATATCGGACGTATGTCCGTGCGCCTGCATCTCTACGGCAATGACTTTGTGGGTTTTGGCGAGCGTCGGCAAGATCCGCCCAAACGTGGTTTCAATGGTGGAGCCACCACCATGGATGAGCACCAATGGAAATCCGTCGCCATGAATTTCGTAATACATCTTGAGCCCATTTACCTCAGCATATTTGCCTGATTGCGTCATACCTGTTTCCATAAAGCCGACTATAAGAATGATGGTTGTAAAAATTTTTTTCATAACAAAGTCACTGGCCCAAAGATAAATCGTGGGTTGCGATAACAAGGAACGGCGATTGCAACAAATTAAGGGGGTAATAACGCAATTGGTACCTGGACCCGTCACGTACTGATTGTTCGTAATCGACCAAAAAATCCTTGAGATGAACACCTCCTGGAAAAAAAACCTGAAAATTCAAGCGTTTTTTCCCCTGGCAGCATATTTGGTCTACAAAAGTTGAAATAATACTATGCCTCCACGAATATATTTAGGAGAACTGGAAGAACTCATTCTTCTGATGGTTGCGCTGCTGAACAAAGAAGCCTATGGCGTTTCAATTACGGAAGAGCTGAAGAGACAGGCCGGGAGAGAGATCACTATCAGCGCAGCTCACGCTGCCCTGCATCGGCTCGAAGAAAAAGGTTTTGTGAAATCAAAAATGGGTGGCGCTTCGCAGGAAAGGGGTGGGAGGAGGAAAAGGTTGTTCAGCATTACTGCCTACGGTCGTAACGCCCTGGAAGAATTGCGTGACACGCGAAATGTCATCTGGGACATGATCTCCAAAGTAAGCCCTTCATGAAAAGAGAACTAAAAACATTGGCGTGGGTGGATGCACTGATTGAAAACCTTGCGCCTTCCCAACTGGAAGAGGAGATCAGGGGGGATCTCTATGAGTTATTCCAAAAGGACGTCGAAG
>DASUTP010000065.1:0-7584 GCA_036374515.1 Chryseolinea sp.
GTTTGGAACAACACTCCTGAATGCGTTGACATTGATAAGATACTTTGGTTTAAAATGAGAGTTGGAGGGCAGGTCCTTGTAGACACCAGTCACCATCACATCGATCTCACGGTTTTCGGTAGCAAAAGGATGTTTAACGGAAATAATTTTTCCCAGCGGATCTTCATCGTTAAATAACCGTTCCGCACCTGTTTCGCTTAATACAATAGAATTATAATCATCAAACATCTTGGCCTGGTTGCCCTTGATGAGGTGGAAGTCGATGATACCGTCAAATCCGGGTTCAGCCCATTTAATTTCTTCGGTTAATATAATCTTGTCGGTTGCCTTGTGGTGCAACGAGGTCGGATACCCAATGTAATCAACCCGGGTGGCATCGACGACTTCACTGCGCGTTTCCCTCAAATGTTTTATCCAAAATCCAGGCGAAGTCGTATTGTCAAATACCTGACCGTTGGCATTGGTGAATGTACAACCTATCCGGTATGTGTCCGCATAGTGCGGATGCATGACATCGTATTGCAGTTCATCGCTTACGTAAAGGAAGATGAGAATGGAGCTGGCAAGGCCCAGGGCAAGGCCAAACATGTTGAGTAATGAAAAAAGCTTTTGACGCTGGAAATTTCGCAGAGCGATGATTAGAAAATTACGGATCATAATGCATAGGCTGGTATGTAACTAAGAACGAGTCCTTGCATCTTAATTGTTATCACCCAAGCAGAAGGATTTTTTTCTTAAAATCATGACGATTTAGAAAGGAGTAACCTTGATTTAGTTCCCAGTAGCAACTCCTCAAATCCAGCATCTCAATCAACCTCCCGCTTTGGCCATTTCCCATCCAATGATACTTTTCTTCCTTGCCGAGGTCCATCTGTATTCACCTAAAACGCCATTTTTGCGGATCACGCGATGACAGGGAATAAGGAAAGCGATATGATTGGACCCCACCGCAGAGCCGACAGCCTGCATCGCCCTGGGACTTTCAATGGAGGCGGCAATATTTTGATAGGTCGTAACTTCTCCCATTGGAATCTTCAGCAATGCCTCCCAGACTTTTAACTGGAAGTTCGTTCCCTTTACAAACACATGGAGCTTTTCAACGCTTCCTTCATTGCCTGGATAGAAAATTTTCCCGACAAAGGTTGACGTCAGCTCCTGGTCCTGATGAAAAGTAGAATTGTGCCAGTGGCTTTTCATAGCGTCTACTGAGTGTTTTGGATCTTCCTCCGTTTGAAGGAAGGATAGCCAGCAGATTCCCCGTTCCGTTACGCCGATCAGGCACACCCCAAAAGGTGTTTGATGGATACCATATTCAATCCGAATGCCAGCCCCATGCCGTTTATATTCCTGTGGCGTTACAGCTTCCAGCGTCGTAAAAAGATCGTATACCCTCGATTGACTTGAAAGTCCGGCGTGCTCAGCGGCTTCGACCAGATTTTTCGATTGATCCAGTTTTTGCTTCAGGTAATCAACGGTGAGGAATTGCAAAAATCGTTTCGGGCTGATGCCCGCCCATTCAGTGAAAATCCGCTGAAAATGAAATGGCGAAAGATGTACTTTCTCAGCGACTTCATCCAGTTCCGGCTGGTGCTGAAAATTTTTCTCCAGGTACAAAATGGCCTGTTCTATCCGGCTGTAGTTAATGTGATTTTCGTTCATTGTTGTTATCATAAAACTATCAATTTTATGATTCAAAATTCGGACTCTTCTGTCACCCGCTCAACCCGTTTCTTGCGCAAAGCTTATGGTCAAAGAAAAACTTGCTCAATGATAAATAAGCAGGGAAACGGATTATGCTTTTCTTATATTTAAGAATAACAAATGCTCTATGAAAAAATGCCTCCTTATTTTTATTATTTGCATTTCTTGCCTGATTGTTCAGGCGCAGGACTTTGACACCGTCAAAATCAGGCCCGTTCGGGTTGCCGACAACCTCTATTTTTTAAAGGGATCAGGCGGAAATATCGGGGTGTTCATTGGCAAAGATGGGACGCTGATGATCGACAATCAGTTCGCTCCACTTTCTAACAAGATCAATGGCGCAATCAAAACGTTGAGTCCGAATGAAATTCGTTTTCTGATCAATACGCATTTACACGGTGACCACTCCGGAGGTAACGAAAATTTCAAGCAGATGGGTGTTACCGTTGTGGCGCACGATATGGTCCGCACCAGGATGAGCAAAGAACAGGTTAACAAGAGTAATAACAGCGTCACACCACCGCGGGCCGAGGATGCCTGGCCGGTAGTCACATTTTCGGACAAACTTAATTTCTATCTGAACCAGGAAGACATTGAACTGCTTCACATCAATCCCGCGCATACCGACGGCGATGTGGTTATTCACTTCAAGAAAGCCAATGTGTATCATATGGGCGACATGTTCGTCACGTATGGATACCCTTATATCGATTACAGCAATGGTGGGTCGATCAATGGTTTTATATCTTCACTGGACGTGTTTTTAGGAATGATGGACGATCAAACAAAGGTCATTCCGGGGCATGGGGAATTATGTACCAAAGCAGATGTTAAAAAATTCCGCGACCGCCTCGCTGAAATCCGAGATGAAGTAAGTGCTGCCATGAAAAAAGGAAAAAAGCCCGAGGAGATCACGAGCTTGCCTGTGACCAGCAAGTACGATGCGGAATGGGGTCAAGGATTCATCAAAGGCAAGGACTTTGTGTTGATGATTGCTGAAAATCTGAAGGCGACGCAAACAGCGAAAAAATAGGTTTCTTAGCGACACAAGGCGAGGATTCCCTCGTCATCCAGATATTTTCACTACCGATACCGTTATGGATTACTGGTCAGGCAGCATCGTGAAAGATTATACCGAGGGAATAACGAATACCCATTTTAATTTCGCTGACTCCATGTTTCATTTTTGCCTTGTAGTATCCTTTAGTACCCTGTACCGGTCGAAAATTTGTGGTAAAGATTACAGCGTCGCCCTGATTGGGCCGCAAGACTTCCACCTTCGATTGCGCTCTTGGCACCTGTTCCGTTAAAACGAATTCTCCACCCGCATGATCCCGTCCAGCTTGCGTTAAGACAAAAACTACCTGGAACGGAAAATAGATTTCCCCATACATGTCCTGGTGCAAGGTATTAAAGCCTCCGGGCTCATAGCGCAGCATTAACGGCGTGGGACGAGCCTGTGATCTGGCCCTGCATTCGATGATGAAGTCTTGATGTTTGGCGGGAAACTGCGTCTTCAGGTCCAGCTTGCGCATCCATTCATTCGCTACAGTTGCCAGGGGAGCATAAAATAGTTCCCGTAACATCTGGATCGTTGGCGGAAGTGGATAGTTGAAATATTTGTATTCACCGAGGCCAAATCGGTATCGTTGCATGTTGACAATGTTTCGATATAAATATTTATCGGCGTATAGACCCGATAGATGTTTACACTCTGCCTCGGACAACACGTTGTCAATCACCGAGTACCCCTTTTGATTAAGATTATTTGTAATTGTCTGCCAGTTCATAGCCAGGATTTCTTTCATGCCGCGTTTAGTTTTGATCTGAAATTCTTCATTGCAATTGTCTCTGCAAAGAATGCATGGTCAACGGTCAAGGTCAACCCGAATCTTGCTAACAAACAATAATGACAATGCAGCAGTCGAGAGGTGTACTTTGTTGTGAATTTCTTATTTTCACTTTTCAATGAAGTCACTGCGTATCCCTCCTCCCCAAGAATTCAGCTACGACCTGGCTTTAGCTTTCTTAAAACGGTCGCCCCGGGAATTATTGCATAAGGTAATTGATGGCCGGATCGAAAAAGCGATCCGCGTAAATGGGACTATAATTGTATTCTCAATTCAATTCGACAAGGATGAACTCGTTGTCGAATTCCTCAACGCCAAGCTAACCGTGGCGCAAGCCACTGAAGTGGTAAAATATATTCGCGAGTGGCTGGACCTGGACACGGATCTCAAGCCGTTTTATGCGATGTGCGCAAATGATAAGCTGCTAAAAAATCTGGTAAAAAATTTTTATGGATATCGTATTGTCGGCCAACCGGATTTATTTGAATCTATCGTTTGGGCTGTCCTTGGCCAGCAGATTAATCTGCAATTTGCGTATACCCTAAAGCAAAAATTCGTTGAGAAATTTGGAGAAGCCGTGACGCTCAAGGAAGAGACTTATTACTTGTTCCCTACCGCCGCCGTGGTAGCCAACCTTACGGATGAGCAATTGTTGTCACTTCAATTTTCACGACAAAAGGCAGCGTACACCATAAACATTGCGAAAGCATTTGCAGCTGGACAAGTTTCGAAGGAAAAACTTGCCCGCTTGTCGTTGAGGGAGTCTAAAGAATTGCTCATGGAAATTAAAGGCATCGGCAATTGGACTGCGAACTATGCGCTCATGAAAACCTTCCGGCATGCAGATGCATTTCCATTGGAAGACGCGGGCATCCATAACGCAATAAAAAATTTGAAGAAGCTATCCAAAAAACCTTCAATAGAGGAGGTCAGGAAAGTTTACAAAAAGTATAAGGGCTGGGAAGCTTATGCGACTTTGTACTTGTGGAAAAGTTTGTAACTCAGAATTATAAAAAGGACTGTATGGCCCGTGTTCATGTTGACCTCCCTGAGAAATTTCTATACACTACCGAGCTAACGGTACGGGCGTCGGATCTCAACTACGGAAACCATGTCGGGCATGATACCATACTTACCCTGATGCAGGAGGCCCGAATAAGATTTTACCGGACGCTGGGTTTTAAAAACGAACTTGATTTCGAAGGGCCAATCGGCCAGGTGATCGCTGATATCGCCGTTCAATACAAATCCGAATCATTCCTGGCAGACGAACTCACAGTCCATATTGGTACAGCAGATTTTAATAAGTACGGATTTGACATGTATTATTTAATACAAAATAAACGTACAGGAAAAGAAGTAGCGCGTGGCAAGACCGGTATCGTCTGTTTTGATTACAATTTGAGAAAGGTGGCCAGAATCCCGGAAGTCCTCCTTAAAAAATTGCAGCCATCATAAGAATCGCGCTGAGCCAGAGTACCTTCCGTAATTTTTTTTTATATTACTATATAAATAGTTTTGTTACTATAAATATAGTTATATATTTGTTGCATGGTACGAAAGTCATTAACGAAGGCGGAAGACCAGGTTATGCAGTATGTGTGGGAAATGCAGCGCGCCTGTCTGAAAGATGTTGTTGAAAAGTTTCCTGAACCACGCCCAGCCTATACAACCATTTCAACGGTTATAAGGGTCTTGGTGAAGAAGGGATTTCTAGGTTTTAAAACATTTGGAAAGACTAACGAGTATTATCCCTTGATATCAAAGGAGGAATATTTTAAACAGCAGGTTTCACCGATTTTGTCGACCTATTTGAAAGGATCTCCTTCAACAGTTGCCTCATACTTTTCCAATGCGAAGTTAAATCTTTCCGAGCTGGAAGAGATCAAGGAATTGATTGACGTAAGAATTAAAACTTTAAAGGGGAAGAAAAAATGACAGACTTTGGTGTTTATCTCCTTCAGACAAGCTTGTGCATTGGCGCATTCTATGTTTTGTATCTTATCTTTTTCAGGAAGTCAACTTTTTTCAGGGCCAACAGGACCTACCTGATGGGATCGCTCTTGCTTTCTTTTGTTATTCCTTTTTTCGAATTTTCGTCGGTCGATCCCGATTACCACCTGTCGCCATCGGAATTTCTCGCCTACGTTGTTAGTCCGGACATGGATATTGCTCCTGATCGTTTGGTTACGGCGTTGCCCCCGGAGAATGTTAGCATCCTCGGGCTGGCTTATTGGATCGGCTTTGGCTTTATGCTGCTCCGATTTCTCTTGTCAATTGGGGGACTCGTTCGTCTTGCGCGCCGCGCTGGCGTCTCCCGGGAGGAATCGATGCGTATCGTGCGCACAGGCATCTCTCAACCATTCTCATTTTTCAATTTGATCTTTTTGCCAATGATAAAGACAAATCCGTTGGTATTGGAACATGAGAAGGCACACGTCCGCAGTCATCATTGGATTGATTTGATTCTCATAGAAATCGCGGGTGCGATCCTCTGGTTCAATCCAATGATGATATTTTATAAAAGGTCCATAAAGATCCAGCATGAATACGAGGCTGATAGTGCTGTGATCAGCAGCGGCATTTCTGTTCGACTTTACCTGGATTGTATCCTGCATCAACTACAAGCTGAAAACCTCAGCATGCCTGTGAGCCAATTTTATTCTCAAAACATAAAAAACCGAATTGTTATGATTACACGAAAAAAGACCCCCTTCAGCTTGTCCTTCCTGTATGTTTTATTCGTTCCAATGACTTGTCTTCTTCTGTTTGCCTTTGCAAAACCTTCAGTCCGGACATTTCCCGATGACTTAACGCTTGGAGACGAAAGCAGCGTCGTCATTGTGGTGGATGCCGGGCATGGCGGCAACGATACAGGTTCTGCTTCAGCCCGCTTGCATGAAAAAGAATTCGCCTTAGCAATGGCAAAGAATATTCAAAAGGCAGGAGAGGCCAATAATATAAAAGTTATTCTGACGCGCACTGATGACGAGGCCCTGGGCCTAAAGGAGAGGGTTGCTATCGCTAAAAGATATAAGGTTGACGCATTTATCTCCATTCACGCGAATTATGACGAGAAGGATGCGACATCTTCAGGTATCGAGTGCGTTGTAAGTGAAAAAAACGGCCAGTTTGAAGCCAGCGAGAGACTGGCTGCCGTACTGCTTCAGGAACTGCGAGCACTCGACGGAATTTCTGTTAATGGAATAAAGAAGTCAAACGCATACATTCTTGCCGAGAGTACGGCGCCTGCTATTCTATTGGAAATTGGATACCTTTCCAACGAGTCCGATAATGCTTATGTCGGAGACACTAACAATCAGCAGAAAATTTCCGAGCGCATAGTAGCCGCTGTTTTAGAGTATACTAAATAATCCCCGGATGACACTTGCCCAAGCCCAGCAAACCGTTGATGAATGGATCAAAACAAACGGTGTTCGCTATTTTAATGAACTTACGAATATGGCAGTCCTTACGGAGGAGGTAGGAGAAGTAGCACGTATTATTGCCAGGCGGTATGGAGAGCAGTCCGAAAAGGATTCCGATAAAGGAAAAGATCTGGGCGATGAATTTGCGGACGTGCTCTGGGTTTTAATTTGTCTCGCGAATCAGACCGGAGTGAATCTAACGGAAGCGTTTGCCCGGAATCTGGAGAAAAAAAAGCAGCGCGACAAAGACAGACATCACCAAAATCCCAAGCTTCAGTAAAGCGTAAAAAGATAAACTTAAATCCCTTCCGGTAACGGCAATGTTCGCCACTGGCGCTTTGCCTTGGAGGTATTGCGGGACCATGTCTGTGCGTCGTGCTTTTCGCCGGAACCTTGACGGTTGCCTGATGGCTATTGGGTATTGCTTAGCAGGCGAAAATAGATATGAAGGTCGGATGGAACAGCCTCATTGAAGCGATTCAAATCTTGAATTTTCCACAAACACCGGCACAACGTCGTATTTGTCAATCGTAAGGCAAAATTTAATGTCTTCGAAAATATTGAGGTTAGCCAGCCGTTTTACGTGGCTTGCGTTTCGCAAAAAT
>DASUTP010000066.1:0-19816 GCA_036374515.1 Chryseolinea sp.
CGAGGTGCCCAGTAAATAATAACGGTGGCCGCTTATAATCCAACAGTAGATTTTTTGTCCGATGTAGCGCCGATAATCTTAAGATGTCCCAGGTGGTGCTCGCCATGCCATGCGTATAGCGCGATCAGCCGCTCAAGGGAAATATTTTTTTTTGTATCGGGATGAATAAACTCTTTTTTCAGGTCCTCCGCCTTCATGAGTTTCAGGAGGGCAGTCCACTTTACATGATGTGCTTTCAAAAGCGAGATCGAAATTGTGGGATCAAGGGCATTTTCAGGAGTTTCTGCCCAAGCTTTTTCGTTATAAGCTTTTATCACCGGAGTGGATTCTGTAAGCGTCCATTTAAAGCGGACATAGGCATTCATGTGGCTGTCCGCCATGTGATGAATTACCTGCCGGGCGGTCCAACCGCCCTCGCGATAGGGTGTGTCCCAGAGAACGTCCGTAAATTGACTTACAGTATGGTCTACCGCGGCCGGAACGTTTTCAATTCTTACGATATTTGCCTTCACCTCCGACTCAGTATATGTTTGCTGTGGAAGGAATTTGCCGATGGGATATCGAAGACTGTCGCTATTCATGGAATTCCTCCTTTGCTTTTTTACGCCGGTTCCTTACGCGTATGTTCACCATTTCAATCATCAATGAAAATACAATTGCAAAATAAATGTATCCTTTCGGCACTTCCTTGTGCAAACCTTCGAGAAATAACATAAAGCCGATCAGGATCAGAAATCCAAGCGCGAGCACTTCCATTGAAGGATGTTTATTGATAAATCCGCTGATGGCACCGGAAAAAATTATCATAATCCCTATGGAAAGAACTACAGCAATAATCATGATGAGCACCTGGTCCGTTAACCCTACTGCTGTTAAGATCGAGTCAAAGGAAAAAATTATATCCAACAGGATAATCTGAACGATTATACCGACAACGTTCGCCTTCCCACTTCCGGCTTCCATAGTCTCCTCTTCGCCTTCCATTTCGTGATTGATTTCGCGCGTGCTTTTAGCAATTAAGAAAAGCCCGCCGAAAATAAGGATAAGATCTCTTCCACTTATCGGCATGGGTTCCTTAAAGATCAAGGTGCCGGGAATAGTAAACAAAGTCTCTTTAAACTTCATTACCCAGGTAATGGTAAGCAGCAACAGTATTCTAACGACCATCGCCAGCAGCAGACCCATATTGCGCGTCTTCGCCCGGATTTCAACAGGTAAACGGTTTGAGACAATGGAAATGAAAATAATATTGTCGATCCCTAAAACAACTTCAAAAAACGTCAGTGTAAGCAACGCGATCCAGGCTTCTGGATGAAGGAAAATTTCCATTAAACATTCTAAATTAAGCTCTAAAAATAGAATAAGTAATAGTCTCCTCCAAAAGCACCGCTAATTATAAAAACAGCGTTTTGGACTGAGAACAAGCCGATAATCTTCAAATGTTTTCAGCGAACAAATAGCGATCGTAACGACGTCGGTAGCCGGCCATTCTGAATTATTGCAAACATGCTCTCAGGTCCGGCGCCACCGGTGATGCTATGCTATAATATCAGAGAGGAACGACTTCAATGATTCTGTCGAATTCGCGTAGTTACCTTCGATAAAACGAAAATTTTGTCCGTCAAATGCTTCCCGGTTAACCAGTCCATCGTTGGGTGCGAGGATTGCTTTGGCCACTATTGGCTTTTTTCTTCCGAATCCGGGAGCCTTTTGAATATCCAGCGCTTTCATACGAACCCATTGATCGGTCGTTTTTCCTTTATAGATGATGGCTGCATCGAGAACACGTAAGTTTTCCATGTGCTTTACGCGTTGTTCGAGCAGTTCACCCTTGAACGTGGGAATCAATACATGGAATCCGCTCTTTTCGATCAAAGTGATGTACGAAATCACATCGCTCTGGTCCGCTTCATCGTACAGCACGTAGATCGCCCGGCCTCCCGTTTCCCTTGCTGATCTCCTGTCTATTGACTCAAGAAGTTCTTCGCGGATAATATTTTTGAAATCCTCAAGAGGCGTTTCCAAGATTTCGGCGCCTTCCTGCAACTCAACGTCCCGTTTTACAGTTTCTATGAAGGCCTTTTGCCGTTCGCTGGTATGGGACAAATTTGGAGATATCCAGATTAACCGCTGAAAGTTAGCGTTCTTCCTGTTGGGGTCCTGACTTCTCTCGGCAGCAATTATGTGTTGCAGGTCGGTTACAGAGCGGGAGCCACCTTCTGGAATCGCTCCGTAATTATTGCCGATGAGGTGAATCGACATGCTGCAATTCTCCAGGTCTTTCCGTACAGCTTGCTCCAGCTCCCCGGATGCAGCAGGCAAAGTTTGTGTTGGTAATACCGTATACCCATTGCGTTGTAGCTCACGTCGGATTATATTCCTTTGAACGGAGAGGTCGTGGCCGACTTCCGCTAGGTAAACGATCTTGGTAGAAAACAAATTTTTCACAGTCTGTTGCGACCCCGGCTGTTTGAGATGCATCAAAACCTCGGCGATATCGTAACTCAAGTCAACGATCCCCATCCAGTATTGGCGCTCGGCTTCAGCACTGAAATAACTTGAATACTCTTTGATCTCATCGGAATCGGGATCAAGTTGATACAAATCGTAACCAATTAGCTTCCGTAACACATCCGGCTGTTCTCGGTTTGATACCGGAAATTTTCCAACCTTAAAAATCCGTTGTGAATCGTTGTTTGTCGCGTCATTAAATCTCGCAATATTCTCAAGACAAGTGTTGGATTTTATAAACTCATTCGATAAAACCGGAACAAGAACTGCGACATTGTCAAGCCTGGGAGCCGTCATCGTGTCGTATTCTCCCTTCAATAAAATTTTAGGTTTTTCGCTTAACACCTGCGTAAGCATGAACTCTAAAAAATTTTTAAATTGAGATACCCAACCGGCATTGCTATCGGTCGGCGGCACGTTATCACTGTCTGCAAAAACGATAAGGATGTCGATGTCTGAGGCCATGCGATTTCGCTGAATTGTTATTGTGTAGAGCGCTTTAAGGTTGCTTAGGGTGAGAGATAATTTTCATCAATTTTGTTTTATAACGGCACGTCTTCAAGCTACTTCTGATTTGCAAGTCTCCTTAATATTTTGGTCATCATATCTGTAATCTCCAGTCCGTACGCCTTCATATCGGACTAATTCATACATGAAAAAATATATGGCTATGGTGTAGTATTCGTATTAATTCAAAATAAAACCGGAAGCTAGGGCAAATTTTTAAATCCATAAAGCACTTGTAAGATTAGGAGTGAATATCAACATTCATATGGCCCATCTTTTTGTAGTATTGAACTATAATTCGATTTATCATGATGAAAAGCGCTCATATTCTGTGGTTTATATTCCTTGTCTCGGTCACGGCTGGTTTTGCTCAGGGAAGTAAGTCCTTAACTGATGCTGATCGTTTTTTTAGTGTCAGGAGTTATGACATGGCCTTACCTAAATTTCTTGAAGCAATTCAGGCAGGTGAAAAGGATCCAATGGTACATTACAAAACCGGTGTTTGTTATCAGAAGGCAGAAGAGACGGACAATCAGATCAAGGCAATTCCTTATTTTGAATTTGCGCTGGCTAATGGAAAAGATATGCCCGCGTCGCTGTATTACGACCTTGGGACGATCTATCTCAAGGATGAAAATATCCAAAAGGCTTTGGCGAACTTTAACAAGTTTCGCGAGGCCAGTAGCAAAGCCGATAAAAAGGCGATGTCCATGGCCGATGATGCAATCCAGACTTGCCACAACGCCGTAGCGCTAATGTCTGTTCCACGTGACTTTACTGTTCACCATTTTAATTCGATTATCAATACAAAATACACCGAGTACAATCCGGTGTTGTCGGCCGATGAAAGTGTAATGGCGTTTACCGCGTTAAGACCGAATACCGGGAAGACAAGAACCGGAGACAAGTTCATAGAAGAAATATATATCACCTATAACAACTCCGGAACATGGACGGAGCCAAAAGTTGTTCCCCTTGCCCACGACTACAACGTGGGGACTGCTGGTATTGCCGCTGATGGCCAAAAGATGCTGATCTTCATGGGCGGATCGACGGACCCGGGGAGTCTTTTCCAGATCACGAAATCGGGCGAGACATGGTCGAGACCAAGTTTGATCACGCCTACAATTAATTCACCGAAATTTTTGGAGTCGACAGCGAGCATCACACCCGATGGTAAGACAATCTATTTTGCAAGTGACAGGAGCAACGGGCAAGGTGGCCTCGACATCTACAAAACCACGATGTCGGCCAATGGAACATGGGGAGCACCCGTTAATCTAGGACCGGAAATCAACACGAAAGCAAACGAGGATGCGCCCTTCATACATCCTGACCAAAAAACATTGTTCTTTACATCAGATGGCCATAACACAATGGGTGGCCGCGATATTTTCGTTACTCGCCTGATTGGCACCAAATGGAGCAACCCTGAAAACATGGGCTACCCTGTCAACACCACCGTTAACGATAATTACTTCACCTTGATCGCCGATGGCACCCGCGGCTATTTTTCTTCGGATCGAAAAGGCGGGATGGGTGGTCAGGATATCTACTACATCGATATGCCGGCCGAATCCGCCGACATTCCTCTTACCATGATAAAAGGAAAAATACTCAACGCGGAAACCGGTAAGCCAATGCCAACAAAGATTTATTTGATTGACAATAAGACAGACAAGAAACTTGATTTCGTGTATGACCCGGATCCCGTGACCGGAAACTACCTTGTAATATTGCCGCCTGCAAAAGATTACGACATGGTTATTGAATCTGAAGGTTTCCTGCCCTACACGCTCAATATCAATATACCAAACCAAACTTATTTTTATGAATTGTATCAAATGATTAACCTTAAGACTATCCGGCAGTTCGACGTAGTGGTAGGGCAGGAGGTGCAGGTTAAAAATGCTTTCTATGATACCGATCAGGATGTGAAAGCCGATCTGCGCAAGACCCATGAGGCGAAACTCGTGCAGGCAGGTGGAGTAGACGTCTACGATATGATGCTTGACCTGATTGCATCGCAGGATAAGGAAGGTATAAACTACCTTACGGACTTAATTCAAATGAAGGACCCCATCGAGGATGTAAACTTTGATGAAAAGCAAAATTCCAGAATAGAGGTTGCTTCGCGGACCTATTACTATGACGAAAGTGATGAAAGCAAGTTTGAGCAAAAAAATGTCGGCGGTAAAACTATTTTTTCACTGCCTACCTTTATGGTAAAGGATGAAGTAAAAAAACAAAAGGAGCAACCTAAGGCCTCTGCATTTGACAAAGGCGCTTTGGCTAAGTCGGCCAAAATCTACTTTGATGCCGGAAAGAGCGATCTCAAGACGCAATATAACAGCCAGCTCGATGCAATCCTTTCGGAACTAAACAAGTACCCGGGACTAGGCGTCGAAATCTTGGGATTTGCTTCCGCCGAAGGAACAGAAGAATTAAATCGTGACCTATCCAATAAACGGGCAATTGCCGTCCTCGATTACATCAATCACAAAGGAATTGTCAGACGAAGGATCGTGGCGAAAGGGTATGGTGCAACCAAGGATCAGACTGCAACGAAAGAGGAAGGCAGAAGGGTAGAAGTAAACATTGTCGATTTAAATGCCCTTGACACAAAGAATTGATATAGGCATCCGGCCAGACGACCTTAGGATTTTTTAGGAATTAACAACGAACTATCTCCATAACTCAGGAAACGGTACTCTTTGTCCATGGCTTCCTGGTAAACCCTCTTCCAGTCTTCTCCGATAAACGCCGCCACCAGTAGTATAAGCGTTGATGACGGTTGATGAAAATTAGTGATCAGCGCTTGACAAACTTTAAACTTGTAACCTGGAACAATATAAATTGAAGTTTCGCCTGTAATCCTGTCAATAGCATTGCGATCCATAAATTTCAAAACCGCTGCTAGCGCATCACCTGTTGTGGGAAGCGATCGTTTAGCGTAGGGGTAGTCCTGGGAAATAATAAATGGTGCCAAAGGATCCTGGGCCAGCTTGACCCCAAACCAGTAGAGACTTTCTAACGTGCGAAGCGACGTTGTTCCAACGGCAACGACATTTTTAGCCTTTAAAATGTTTTCGATATTTTTTCTATCGATAATAACCTGCTCCTGGTGCATCGGATGGTCCAGCGCGTTTTCGACTTTGATTGGAAGGAAAGTTCCTGCGCTAACATGAAGGGTAAGAAAATTTGCGCTGATATTTTTTTTCTTTAACGACGCAAATACTTCGGGAGTAAAATGTAAGCCGGCCGTTGGTGCGGCGACAGCTCCTTCATCTGCCGAGTAAATGGTTTGGTACCGTTCTTTGTCGAGACCTTCCGCTTCCCTCTTTAAATACGGCGGAAGCGGCGTGTTGCCTATACGTTGCAGTACGCCGGCAAACGTAAGGTGTCCCTGCCATGAAAATTGAACGATCGTTTCCTTTCTGTCGATAAGCACGGCCTCGAGTGTGATCTCGCCAAGTTTAATAGAAAGTTTTGAGTCCCCGCTCCAGCGTTTCAGATTTCCAACTACACACTTCCAGCAACAGCTACCCAAGGATTGCATGGCGTCAAGCAACAAACCGGATGGCGCTACAGGACTCAGCAGGAAGATCTCGATTATAGCACCCGTATTTTTTTGAAAGAGTAGTCGGGCGGGTATCACCTTTGTCTGATTGAAAAACAACGAAGAGTCCTCTTGAAGCGATTCAGCGAGATTCGTAAACGTTTCATGTCTAATGGAACCTTGATCGTAGACCAGAAGTTTTGACTGGTCACGTCGCGCCAACGGATACTGGGCGATCCTTTCGGGCGGCAAATTGTAAGTAAAGTCGTTGACGTCAATCTTCATCGGCTAAAAAGCACAAAGTTAATTCTAAAACGTTATTTTCGACATCCGTATTTCTATGCGACTGAAAGCAGCATATTTCAAAAAGGTTTTTGAATTTAATTTTAACGCGAGGACCTCCAGGGGTGCCATGCAACATAAAATCTCCTGGTTTGTAAAGTTATGGTATGAAAATGAGCCCGAGGTTTTCGGCATTGGTGAATGCGGACCGCTTCCGGGTCTCAGCCTTGATGACACGGTAGACTTCGAGCAGGTGCTTTCCAGCATTGTCCGGGAAATAAACACAACAGGAGAAAATCCGGTCGAGCATCACGGGCACAAAAAAAGAGCAGAAAAATATCTGACTTCTCCCTCTATCACCTTTGGGCTAGAGACTGCCTGGCTGGATCTAAAGCACGGCGGCCGCCGCATTATTTTTCAGAACGATTTTATATTGGGAAAGCCCATTCCGATAAACGGATTGATTTGGATGGATGGCGCTGCTAAAATGCTCGAGCAAGTAGAAAAGAAAATTAAGTCGGGGTTTAGCTGCATCAAGTTGAAGATTGGCGGATTGGATTTTGAGCGTGAATGTGAAATACTGAGAGCGATCCGGTCGCAATATTCTCCAGAGCGCATTACGATACGGCTGGATGCGAACGGTGCCTTCGCAGTGGACGAGGCATGGGCGAAGCTAAGAAGGTTAAGCGAGTATGATATCCACTCCATCGAGCAGCCCATCGCTGAAAATCAAGCGAACGAAATGCGTAATCTCTGTAAAAATTCTCCGATACCGGTTGCCCTTGACGAAGAACTTATTCGACATCAGCACCTTGAAGGCAAGCGTGAACTCTTGAGCACCTTACGGCCTGCATTTATAATTCTTAAGCCAACGCTGCACGGGGGTTTTAGCGGCTGTGATGAGTGGATCAGCCTGGCTGAAGAAATGGGAATCGGTTGGTGGATCACTTCCGCGTTGGAATCAAATGTCGGACTAAATGCGATCTGTCAGTATACAGCGAAATTCAGTATTACCCTTCCACAAGGCCTGGGCACTGGCTCCATTTATCAGAATAATATTGAATCCCCGCTTGCGGTCTCGGACGGACAAATATTCCAGGACAAGTCGAGACGGTGGTCCTTTGAGACTTTCGCCCCTGAAATATAGCCGGTTGTCAAAGCCCCGACATTTTGGCGGTGGTTAATCGGATAGGTTTGTGCGTAAACTATTAATCCAATGAACAAATTTTATTTATCCCTGTATTGGAGTGCCAGGCTGATTGCAATCCTCATATTGGTTCAAACACTTTTTTTTAAATTTTCCGGCGCGCCGGAATCGATCTATATATTTACAACGGTAGGGATGGAGCCTTGGGGCAGGATTGGCATCGGTGTGATGGAACTCGTTGCGGCCCTGTTGATGCTATTTAGTATAACGGCATGGGTGGGTGCTGCGATGGCGTTCGGGTTGATGGCCGGAGCGATCGTAATGCATTTAACAAGGCTCGGTATTGCAGTACAGGGTGATGGAGGTTATCTTTTCTTTCTGGCAATTATGGTGGCGGTATGCAGTGCATTTGTCTTGATCCGCGATAAGACGAAGGCCGAATCAGCCCTAAGAAAGCTTGCCGGCCGGCTTCGGCCCAGCACTAATTGATTTCCTTCAAGGCGATTTCCAACTCGGGCTTAAAGACATCCTGTTGCAGGCTGTTCTTGAGTCCTTCGATCAAGAAGTTTGGAATTTTTTGAGACGTCGAGATCTTGGTTTTGATCTCACCAATCATTTCCAGGGCTGATTCTTTTTCAGGAAAATCTGGTTGCTCCTTTACCTTGGTTTCGAGGTTATCCCACGCCGTCAAATTTTTTTCAGGTGTTGCAGGGGTTGATGCAACCGGTGTTTCCGCAACCGGTGTTTCCGCTGCAGGGCGTGGCGTGACCATGCATTCATTATACTCGTCAACGATCTGATGCAAATCCTTTTTGTTGAGGACGTCATTTTCTATTTTCTTTACCAGCGCAGGACAGTCTTCGAGGAAATTTTTCATACCCTTTTCAAAAGTGATATTTGGCACTTCAATTCCAGTGCCATCCCTTTTCAAAAGCCACAGCCCATCGAAGGAAGTCTGATTTTCTTGCTGGAATGCAAGGATAGACAAGTATCCTGGTTTTATCATTTTCATGAACGTATATCCGTCGGGGCCTTTCACGGGCTGATACATTTCTCCTTTAACAGAATAGGACTTTACTTTGAAGAACGGATAAACGACTTTCTTTTTGGCAGCCTCGGTCACCTGGACTTTTCTTTCAGCACCATACGAAAGCGGTTTGATTTCACCCTTGATGGTATCCCCCTGCACAGTCACGAGGAAGTCCTGCGAATAGGCTTGTGCAGCAAGAAATAATGTTAGTAGGGGAAGAACAAGTCTTAGGGCGTCGCTTTTCATGAATACAAAGTTTTGGACCCGAAAGATAAGCGATAAAATAAAACTCAATCAAGTGATCAAAAAAATATGACCAACGGCATGACTTGCGTCCGGATCGCAACTGAAACTCGTCGTGCCGGTTTGCAAATATTTGTTTGAATAGAGTTATTGCAGAAAATCCCCGTGAGATATGGTAATGTACGATCCAAAGCAGTGGTTTACCCTGATTTTTCACCCTTACAGTCGCAGGGTAATGAGGAAGTTGTTGCCTGCCCTGCTGATCATGGCAGTGTACTCAACGATCGTCTGCTATATCGAGCTGAATTACTTGCGGCTGCACGAGGCTGATTTTCAGCCCACCGTTGCGATGCATTCCTTGTTAGGGATTGTTCTGGGATTGTTTTTGGTTTTTCGAACGAATACAGCGTACGACCGGTGGTGGGAAGGGCGAAGGCTGTGGGGTGGCATGGTCAATAGCACCCGAAATTTTGCAATGAAGATCGGCGCTTATATCAGTAGGGAAAGTCAGGAGGAGCGTGACTGGTTTTACAGAATGATATCGAATTTCGTCTTCGCCGCAAAGGAAAATCTCAGGGGTGGGGTGCAATTCGCGGAACTCGATCCACCGCCCGATGAACTGTTGATCAACGACCTGAAGAAGTATAAACACAAGCCCAACCGGATCGCAGCATTGATGTATCAGCGGGTAAACGATCTTTACATGCAAAAGAAAATTACCGGCGATCACCTCATCAATCTCGACAAAGAGCTAAAGGACTTCATAGATATTTTGGGGGCTTGCGAGCGGATAAAGCACACGCCGATCCCTTATTCGTATATGATGTACGTCAAGAAGTTTATTTTCATTTATATCGTGACGCTGCCGTTTGGCTTTGCACCGCAGTCCGGTTACTTGACTGTTGCTGTTGTGGTTCTGATCTCGTTTGTGCTGTTGAGCGTTGAGCTGATTGCCGAAGAAATTGAAGATCCGTTTGGTCGTGATATCAATGATTTACCGCTGGATGAACTGGCAGGAAAGATCCGCGACAATGTTAGAGAAATATTAAATTGACTACGTCATTCCCCAAGGAAATCAATATCGACATTCAATGGATAACGCATCAGGTGGCCAATGGCCCTCTTTACAGTCATGTCTTCGAATAGAACGTGGTAAAGTGTTGATGTAATTGGTGCACGGACTTTATAATGGTCAGCGCACTTCTTCGCAATTTTTACAGTGTTTATCCCTTCAGCGATTTCATCAGTGCTGGCGAGGATATTATCTAGCTTTTCTCCCTGCGCTAGCCTGAATCCCACATTAAAATTACGACTTAAAGAGCTGTTGCAGGTCGTCGCCAGATCACCGATGCCGGCAATGCCGAGAAATGCCTTCGTGTTGCCGCCCAGCGCACGGCCGAGGTATACCATTTCAACCATTCCCCTGCTGATCAGCAGCCCCTTGGCATTTTCACCATAGCCCATTCCACTCAACGCTCCCGCTGCAATCGCAATAACATTTTTTAGAACACCGGCCAGTTCGACACCGACCAGGTCGTTGTTGCCGTAGACCTGGAAATGATCATTTCTCAAAAGCCTTTTCCCTACATTGATCACTTCATCAAAGTGACTTGCGATTACAGTAGCCGCAGGGTGACCCTGTGCCAGTTCTCTTGCAAGATTCGGTCCGGCCAGACAGCCGACCCGTGCGACGACACTTTCTTCAACGATTACTTCACTCATCGTCTTCACCATGCTGCGATTAAGCGTCGGCAGAGAATCAAGCGTTTGCCCTTCCGGTAACATAACGTCAAAACCTTTAGTGCCATGAATAAGCAAATGATACGGGTGCAGATAAGATGAAAGCTCCGTCATCATCGAACGGAAATGTGACGAGGGGACAATGGGGAAGATGATGTCGCACTGGTTCGCAATGTCTGACAGCGCGTTCGTGGGAATAATCCGCTCATGCATTTTATAACCCCGGTTTTCTTTCGTGGAAAGAATATGTTCAACCACTTGCCTGTTTCGGGCATATAGCAATACATTTCGCTGACGGGCAAGGAGGTTGGCGATTACGCTACCAAAGTTTCCGGCACCGATCACGCCAATCGGTTTATCTTTGTCAGACAAACTTTTCGAGGTCATAGCCTACCAGCCTATTGTGATAATAATAAAGGGTGCTGAAATCTTTTGTAATAATATTGCCGTCCTTGTCTATGAGCAACGGGCGCTTGAGGTGAAATATGCCCACATTATCAAGCCCATGCCTGATAACTAAATCGATCTTGCCTTTCAGGTGAGTGGCATGGTATATTTTATTTTCAGCTTTGAGTCGGTAGATTTCTTTTCTCACCCGTTTACATGCCGCTCTGAAATCCTCATACTTTAATTCCTGATCTTCTTCGGGCAGGCGGAGCAATCCGAAGAGGTCCAGGTTGGGATGTTTTTTCTGCCATAGTTCGAATGCAACAAAAGCAACGAGATGGCTGGCGAAAACACGATTGATCCTATAATATTCTGACACAATTTTCTGGCTTAGCATGCGGGTATATTCGTCCTCCCTTTGCTTGTCAATAGTAACCGTACCGTTGGATATAAAGTAATCCCGTGTTTCTATGATTCTTCCATGAGTATCGAGGCTATTACCGGATTCATCGACGGGGTTTCCGATTACGTCTAGTCCCGGTCCGATAGACACGGATATGTTGGATCCTTTGGTGAAAAATTTGAAGAGGAATTGCAACAACTGCCAGCTTCCATACTTGTCCTGTTCGGGGAGATACCGGTCTTGTCCTTTAGAGGAAAGATAGTCGTCGATCAGGTCCGGCGCTTCCAACACGAAATGATAATTCAGCGTAACAGGTACGATAAAAATTTTACGGACCGGTTCCCCGGGCGCGGTTTCAAGGTAAAGGTTTCGTTGCGCTTCAATGGTCGAGCTCAGTAATCCGAGCTTTAATTGCTTCTCCAGCCTTCCGGAACGAGATCGTGTACCGCCAGGAAAGAAAATACTGTGCGCCCCCTTTTGCACGGCAAGCATCGAGTAAAACTTGAGCGTCTCCAGATAAGGCACGTTCTTTTTTCTGCGATCTACTTTATATGCGCCAAGGCTGTTCATGAAGTAAGCGAAGATCTTGATGTTGAAAAGGTTTAATCCCGCTCCATAGATAAACGCCGGCAAGCCGAGCGAATGAATGATCCATCCGATCAGTATCGAATCCAGGTTGCTGAAATGCGTGGGCACCATAACAACTGTTCCTTCCTTTGCTAGCTTGCGAAGTTGTCCAACTTTTCCAACGATGTGTATTTTATCACGGAGCGAATACCGGTTGCGAAAAAATGCCCCGAATTTTTTTACCCTTGCGCCGTTTAACAAGCGGGCAAACCAAAACTTTACGATTTCGCGGGTAACACGGTAAGAGCTGGCTTTAAAGTTTCCGGCTATTTCATTCGCATAACGCAATACTATCCGGTACAGGATTTCGTCGGCTTTCCCTTCCAATTCTTCCCCTGTTTTCGTCGAAAGCGCTACAATCTCATTCTTCACATTGCTCCAGAACTTAGGTTCATCCACAGGGTCGACCCGCCAACGGTTACGTTTCATCCGCTGCTGTTCGCGGTATACGGTTGCCTGGATTTCATCGACGATCTGTTTCGTCGTCGGCCGGTTTTTTTTAATATGCGCAAAGGTCTTTTGCGCCACCTCTTCGATAAATTCCTTCCTGTTTTTGCTAAGCTGGTAGACCGGCCAGTCGGGTATTCCGTCCAGGATGGGCTTATATTGTTTATTCTTATTTTTCTTTTCGACTACTTCCATGGGGGCTGCAAAATAAAACAAAATCCAGCAATGCTGGTAATTATAGCCTTTCGACTGCCAATTGGAGGTTATTGTCCATTTCCTCGAAACTTTTTATCGCTTTCGTAATAAAAGATTCGTCTACAATTTTATAAAGATCGGACTCCGCAGCAATATCAAATTGATTGACTTTATAGGTTTGCTCCAGTAAACCCATCTCAAGTTTGATTAAGTAGCGATTGTTCCAGGCGAATAGGGTAATCTTACAAACGTCGTGTGGAATCTCGCCTACAATGCGCATACCGGATTGGGGTTTAAATGCCAAAGGTAAGCAAGCAATTACTAACTAATGCAGTACTTATCTTCCTTTCCGGCATGCTTGGATCAAGCTGCCTGCCGCATTGTAAAATGAGGAGTGACATCATACTGAAGATTATAGATTGATTAGAAAGTGGTTGTGTCTGAAGATTGCGGAAGTTGCTGGTTTTGGACAAGGCTCTCTTGAACCCGTTTCGGGCCGTGACCCAAAACGTTTCCGCGATTTTCAGACTAAGATTAAATGTTCGCCGTTACATTAAAGAGATTTTATAGATACAAAACAAGGTTATATATTGTAACTTTATAACTCACTGAATGTTGAATAGTAGAGATTTTACCGAACAGGTATGGAGTTCTTTCCCGCTGTGAGCAATGTATGGCGAATTAGCTTCGTCAGTGCGTTGTTCACTTTTTTTATATTCTTAGAATCCCAGGCGACACACTTAAGGGCGGGTGATATTGTTGTTGAAAGGCAGAATTGTAGCAGTCGTACATTTAAGATAACTGTCACTGTCTATACCAATACGGGCTCCACCGTGCGTTTTGGGGGCGAACAGGATATTCTCAACTTTGGTGATGGAACATGGGAATTAGTGCCAGAGACGGAAAATACTCCGCGCCCCGATCTTGATGCGGAAGGTACCGTCGCAACTGCTTCGTATACAACATTTCATACGTATCTTTCGACTGGTACGTACCTGATCAGCTATCGCGAACCAAATCGTAATGAAGGCGTCCTAAACATGGATGCGTCCGTAAATACCACTTTTTATATTGAGACCATTATCAAGATTGATGCATTTCTGGGATGTAACAATACGCCCAAGCTGCTGATTCCACCAATCGATCACGCCTGCCCCGGAGTAGCATGGTTTCACAATCCCGGAGCATACGACCCGGATGGAGATAGTCTTTCTTATGCTTTAGTAGTTCCCTACAGCGACCGTCGCACAGAAGTCATCAACTACAACGATCCCAACAATCAGAAATTTTACAATAACTACAACAATGCCAACGAAGCAGGGTTAGGTCCTCCGACTTTCTCGATTAATGCTGTCACCGGTACGATTACCTGGGACTCGCCGGGTGCAGTTGGAGAATATAATATTGCTTTCCATATAATAGAATGGCGTAAAAGAAATGGACAGTGGATTCAGCTTGGCTATGTGAGAAGGGACATGCAGATCCTGGTAGACGACTGTGACAATGAGCGACCTGATTTAATATTACCGCCCGATACCTGTGTCGTTGCCGGGACCATTTTAAATGAAACAATTTTCGGAATAGATCCGGATAACGACGACGTCAAAATTGAGGCATTCTCGGAGATCTTTAATTTCCCGGCAAATCAATCGCCGGCAACTTACTCTCCTGTTCCTGGTGTAAATGATTTTCAGCCTTCGGTACCGCCGGCAGAGCTGCAGTTCCAGTGGAAGACCGAATGCGTGCATGTTAAGGAACAACCATATCAGGTGGTATTCAAAATTACGGACAATCCACCCAATGGACCTAAGCTGGTGACCTTTAAAACATGGTTCATCACTGTTGTCGGGCCCCCGCCCGAATGGGAAGCCGCGGAATTAAACCTGACCAATCGGTCGAGCGAGCTTGAATGGGATCCCTATTTCTGCCAGGGTGCCGAGACCATGCAGGTATGGAGGAAAGTAGATGGTTCGCCTTTTGAACCTGATAACTGCGAGACCGGTATGCCAGCATCATTGGGCTACGAGCTTGTCGCGGAAGTTGGTATCAAGGATGCCAACCAGGTACCCATCACATCGTATATTGATACCAACGGAGGCGCTGGTCTGGCGCCAGGTGCCAGGTATTGTTACCGGCTGGTAGCAATTTTCCCTCTACCAAAAGGCGGCGAAAGTTATGTTTCCAAGGATACTTGCGTAGGGCCTATTTTAGCCGATGTACCTATCATGACGCATGTGTCGGTGGAAAAAACGGACGTTTCCGACGGACAGATCAGAGTGAGCTGGCGAAATCCCTTTGAAGCTGATCCTGTACAGTTCCCACCACCCTATCGCTATGCGCTGTATCGTGCCGTTGGCTTCGCGAGGGGTGCAGACTCGTCGTTGGTAACTGATAATCTGTCGGATACAACATTCCTCGACGGAGGTCTTAACACCGAAGATAACGTCTACAATTATACAGTCACTGCTTATGCGTCTAATGACGCTCTGGTCGGCTCATCATTCGCGGCATCGTCGGTTCGCCTTACGGCACAATCCCAGGTAGGCAGCATTCAATTGAGTTGGAGTGCTTTTGTTCCCTGGTCTAATCAGATTCGATCCTTCCCCAATAAGCACAGAATTTATCGTGGGCCAGAAGATGCTACGGAAAGTGAGCTTGTCCTCATCGATAGCGTGGATGTGTTAACCGACGGTTTCATGTATGTTGACAGGGGACAGACAGGTGAGCTGGAACAAGATAAGACTTATTGTTATAGAATCATGACCCGGGGGGGATACGGTAATCCAGCCATTGACGAACCCCTGAACAATTTTTCACAAATAATTTGCGCCCAACTGGGGGACACTATTCCTCCGTGTAAACCCACGCTGCAGGTGCAGTTGATCGACTGTGAACAATTTATTGCAGAGCAAGGAAATTGTGACAGTCAATCATTTGCGAATACACTTCACTGGACCCGCGACCGCGGTGAGTGTGATACGAATATACTGGGTTATCGCATTTATCGTAGCTTAAGTGCCGATGGCGATTTCCAGCTCCTGCAGGAAGCTGGGATTGTAGCCGATACTTTTTACGTCGACAATAGCGTCGCCTCCTTTGCATACTGCTACAAAATTTCTGCGGTAGACAACTCCTTGAACGAAAGTGAGCTCAGCGATGCTGTTTGCAATGACAATTGCCCTTATTATGAACTGCCAAACGTGTTTACTCCCGACGGGGACCGGTGCAATGATTTCTTTAGCGCTTACAGTGATCGGAATACCGGCGAAGAAGCGGGAAAGTGCGAGACGCCAATTGAAGCGCGCACAAAATGTGCACGCTTTGTTGAAGCGGTAAAATTTAGAGTTTACAACAGATGGGGTCAGGAAGTTTATTCTTATGAAGGGTCCATTAGCAATGAGGTGAACAACATTTATATCGACTGGGATGGAAAAGATAACAACGGCAACATGCTGGCCACCGGCGTTTACTACTATGTTGCTGATGTCACGTTTGATATCGTGTCTGACAACAAGACCAAAATAATAAAAGGCTGGGTTCATTTGCTTCGTGGCACCCAATAGAAATGTCGTCATTCTCTTTGATGGGGTCTGCAATCTCTGCAATGGCTTCGTCCAGTTTCTGATCAAAAGGGATCCGAAGGCAAAATTCAAATTTGCTTCCCTTCAATCCGCTTATGGAAAATCCCAGCTTGTTCGCTTCAATCTGGATCCCGAGATACTGCACAGTATTGTCGTGATAGACGGAGAAACCGTTCATCAGCGAAGCGACGCAGCCCTTCATATTGCTTACCATTTGGGAGGAGGCTGGAAAATAGTGAACGTCTTTAAAGTGCTTCCGAGATTTTTTAGGGATGCGGTTTACAATATAGTGGCGAAGAACAGGTACAGGGTCTTTGGTAGAAGGGGCAGCTGCATGATCCCCACTCCCGAAATCCGGGGGAGATTTATTGACACATAACGAACAAGTGCGAACACTTTGTAAAATATTGCCGAAGTAAAAAAAGATTTTTGGGTTTGCAGACTAACTTTAAATTTCCAGCGTTCCTTGTTTGCAATTATGAACCCAAAACAGCACCAGCTCGTGAGCAACGTATGGATAACCGTGCTCGTCACTGTACTGTTTATTTTTTTTAGCGTCCAATCAGGGGCAACGCATTTAAGGGCAGGCGACATCGTTGTTGAAAGACAGAATTGCAGCAGCCGTACATTCAAGATAACGATTACAGTTTATACAAATACCGGATCACCGGTGCCTTTTGGTGGTGAAGGCGAGGTTCTTAATTTCGGTGATGGGACCTGGGAACTGGTTCCGAAGACGGATAACACACCACGCCCTGATCTGGATACCGAAGGAACGGTTGCCTCGGCATCATACGTAACGTACCATACATACCCATCGACAGGCACTTATTTGATCAGCTACCGCGAGCCCAATCGCAACGAGGGGGTGTTGAACATGGATGGATCGATTAACACGACCTTCTACCTGGAGACCCTCATTAAAATCGATGCTTTCTTGGGATGCAACAATACTCCTAAACTTAAGATACCACCGATTGACCATGCATGCCCTGGCGTAGCATGGACGCACAATCCAGGTGCATTTGATCCGGATGGTGACCGGTTAACCTATGAGCTAGTGGTACCTTACAGCGACAGGCGCACAGAAGTCATCAACTACAAGGATCCGAACGATCCCAAATTTTACAACAACTACAACAGTGCTAACGAGGCGGGACTTGGCCCTCCAACGTTCTCAATAGATTCGAACACCGGTACCGTTACTTGGGATGCTCCCGGCGCCATTGGAGAATATAATATAGCCTTCCATGTTATCGAATGGCGGCTCAAGGACGGCGAGTGGGTTCAGCTTGGTTATGTCCGTCGCGACATGCAAATACTTGTTGATGATTGTGATAATGAAAGGCCCGACTTGCTGTTACCGGCGGACACTTGTGTTGTGGCTGGGACCGTTTTAAATGAAACCATTTTTGGGATAGACCCCGACAATGACGACGTAAAGATTGAAGCTTACTCGGAGATTTTTAATTTCCCGTCCAATCAATCACCTGCAACGTATTCTCCTGTGCCTGGGGTAGGAGACTTCAGGCCGTCAGTGCCCCCTGCCGAATTAGAATTTCAATGGAAAACCGAATGTGTCCACGTCCGGGAGCAACCCTACCAGGTAGTTTTCAAGATCACCGATGATCCGCCGAATGGGCCAAAGCTCGTTACATTTAAGACGTGGTTTATTACCGTTGTGGGACCATCACCGGAGTGGGAGGCAGCGGAATTGAATCTAGCCGATCGGTCCGCGGAGCTCGAATGGGATCCTTATTTCTGTCAGGGTGCTGAAAAGATGCAGGTGTGGAGAAAAGTAGATGGCTCTCCCTTTGAGCCTGACAACTGCGAGACAGGCATACCGTCATCGTTAGGGTATGAGCTTATCGCTGAGGTTGGAATTAAAAACTCGGATCAGGTGCCGATCACCAGCTATACCGATACAAACGCGGGGCTTGGACTGGCGCCGGGTGCACGGTATTGCTATCGGTTGGTAGCGATCTTTCCGCTTCCAAAGGGAGGTGAAAGCTATGTTTCGAAAGATACCTGCGTGGGGCCGATCCTGGCCGATGTACCGGTCATGACGCATGTGTCAGTCGAGAAGACTGACGTATCGCAGGGCGAGATCCGGGTAAGCTGGATGCCACCGTTTGAGGCGGACGTTACGCAATTTCCGCCACCCTATCGCTATGCGCTTTATCGGGCGGCAGGTTTTGCCCGTGCGCGCGATTCTGTTTTAGTAGTGGAGAATTTGAGCGAGACTACCTTTGTGGAGACGGGCCTCAATACCGAGGACAACGTATATAACTATAGCGTGACTGCATATACTTCCACGGGCGTTAAAGTGGGCTCTTCTTTTCCTGCCTCGTCAGTTCGGCTGACTGCACAATCACAGGTTGGCAGCATTCAGATTAACTGGCGGGCATTGGTGCCGTGGTCAAACCAGATTCACTCCATTCCAAATGAGCATCTCGTCTATCGTGGAGATGAGAACGCAACCGAGAGTGAAATGGTCTTAATCGGGAGCGTTGATGTGCTTGCCGATGGATTTGTGTTTGTCGATCGCGGCCAGCACGGCGCATTGGAGCCGGACAAAACCTATTGTTACCGCGTTATGACACGGGGAGGCTATGGTAACCCTGCTATAGATGAACCGCTAGAGAACTTCTCACAGATTATTTGTGCTCAGCTCGGGGATACCATTCCACCGTGTAAGCCAACATTGATGGTAACCTTATTAAACTGCGAGGAATTTTTAGCAGACCAGGATAATTGCGGCAGCAATATATTTCAGAACACTATTTATTGGGAAAGGAACCGGGAAGACGGCTGTGATACCAATATACTGGGATACCGTATTTACCGTTCACTGAGTGCAGACGGTGACTTTACACTTTTATCGGAAGCCGGTATTGTTGCCGACACATTCTTTATAGACACGAATGTCGATTCGTATGCCTATTGTTATAAGATTTCAGCCGTCGACAGATCGCTGAATGAGAGCGAGCTCAGCGATGCGGTGTGCAATGACAATTGCCCTTATTATGAATTACCCAATGTATTTACACCGAACGGTGACAACTGCAATGATCTGTTCAGCGCTTACAGTGACCGAAACCTTTCTGGTGAGGAAGGCGGGTGCATCGTCTCTGATGAGGCCATGACAAAGTGCGCT
>DASUTP010000067.1:0-2851 GCA_036374515.1 Chryseolinea sp.
TGGCCATGCAGCAAATGTTGCATTTGCCAAGAAGCTCAAGAAGGCAATGCAGGAATCGGATAAGAAGGGCAAACCAAAATACAATCCATCCCTGCCACCAGTGATGGACATCAACAAAGTTGCAGCGACGCTTCCTCACCGGTATCCGTTTCTTTTAATTGATAAGATTATTTATCTCGACAACGAAAGTGTAGCCGGTGTAAAGAACGTGACGGCGAACGAATATTTTTTTCAAGGACATTTTCCAGGCAATCCAGTAATGCCAGGTGTACTTCAAATTGAAGCGATGGCCCAGATCGGAGGCATACTGGTTTTGAACACAGTTCCTGATCCTGAAAATTACTGGACGTATTTTTTGGGCATAGAAAATTTCAGATTTAGAAAAATGGTACTTCCGGGTGATACACTCGTGATCCAATGCGACCTCCTTGCGCCGATAAAACGTGGGATTGCAAAGATGACGGGACGTGCGTATGTGGGTAATACACTGGTATGTGAAGGAACCATGACAGCCAGCATAGTCCGAAAAGATTCATGAGTAGATTCCCTCAAGCCAACGTACACCCTGATGCTCAAATCGGTAACAACGTTACCATCGAGCCATTTGCCACTGTCCAGAAAGACGTCATCATTGGTGATGATTGTTGGATAGGCCCAAACGCCATCATTTGGGATGGCTCGCGGCTGGGAAAGAATGTAAAAGTGTTTCCCGGCGCCTCGGTCTCTTCCATTCCTCAGGATTTAAAATTTGCCGGTGAGAAAACACAGACCGTGATTGGCGACAATACGGTGATCCGCGAGGCAGTTACCATTAGCCGCGGCACAACTGATAAGTTTCAGACCGTGATTGGCAAAAATTGCCTGCTCATGGCTTATGTGCACGTCGCCCACGACTGCATTGTTGGAAATAACTGCATCCTCGTTAATACCGTTCAGGTCGCGGGGCATGTAACAATCGATGACTGGGCTATTATCGGAGGGGCTAGTGCTTTGCACCAGTTCGTCAAGGTGGGCGCTCACGTTATGTTATCCGGAGGTTCTCTCGTTCGCAAGGATGTGCCTCCGTTTACGAAAGCGGCGCGCGAGCCTCTCACCTATGCGGGAATTAATACCGTTGGATTAAGAAGACGCGGCTTTGCGTCTGAAAAGATCAGCGAGATCCAGGAAATCTATCGATACATTTTCCTGAAGGGTTTAAACAACTCGAAGGCGCTCGATATGGTTGAGAAAGAGGTTCCCTCCAGCCCGGAAAAAGATTATATCGTAGAATTCATCAGGACCTCCGAGCGAGGAATCATGAAGGGATACGGCGGGAATGACTAGACACCTCCTGAGTGTACCGTGTGAGTTACAACTCACCAATCCAAATAACTTAGTTAACAAGTGTCAGTTACTGGCTGCAAATTAATACATGCCTCCGGCGCGAAAAAATTCAGATCTCGACCTTGTCATTGCTGTTAGCGGGCTCAGCAAAAGATTCAATCGTGAATGGATATTCAGAAACCTTGATTATACTTTTAAGCCTGCAAATGTCTATGCACTGACCGGGCCGAATGGATCAGGCAAGTCCACCCTTCTGCAGATCTTATGGGGCCAATTGCCCCCCAGCAAAGGAGAGTTAAAGTACACCAAAAAAAACAATGAGATACCTCCCGACGAGATTTTTAACTACCTCGCGGTTGCAACCCCCTATTTGGATCTCATAGAAGAATTTACATTGTCGGAACACCTTCGTTTTCATTTCAAGCTCAAATCGAGCAGGAATCAAATGACCGAAAAGGATATTCTTGATCGGATGAAGCTTGCCCATGCAAAAGACAAACACATCGCCAATTTCTCGTCGGGAATGAAGCAACGTTTAAAGCTGGGACTGGCTTTTTTTACGCAGGCAGAATTGGTTTTCCTCGACGAACCCACCACCAACCTGGACCGGGAAGCGACAGCATGGTACCACGAAGAGCTCCAGCAATTGCCGTTTGGCTGCACCATCTTCATCGCCTCGAACCAAGCCAGTGAATACCCCTCTAACGCACATATTCTCAATATCATCGATTATAAATAAGGCGAATAGGTATTAGGCAAGCGAATTAGCAGTTAAGCCGCTCGTTTGGCGGTTGAAAATGATCCTTTTTCCGATAAAAAGTACCCCAAACGCAACGGCAAAGGTTACGAACCGTTATTCTGACAGATTAAGCGTATTGCCTGGCCTAATTGTCCACCGATAATCAGTTTGATTTCCAGATTTTTAGCATCATATTCGCAATATTAAAATCATTACGATGAATCTTTTAAGCAGACTTTTTTCCCTCCTTTTACTCGTTAGCGCTGTCGTATTTTTTAGCAATTGTGGAGGTGGTGATGACCCTGAAAAATCAGAAGAAGAGATACAGCTTGACAAATTAAAAGCGGGTCAGTGGACACTGATTTCAGCCAGCGACGGAACAGACCGTACGTCAGAATATCCTGGAATGACGTTGTCATTTACGGGAACGTTTAGCAGCGGCGGAACCTACAGTTACTCCAGCACAGCAACTTCGTGGCCATCTATAAGCCCGTGGGAAGACACCGGAACATGGAAGTTTGTTTCTGGCAGCGTGTCGACGAAAATTATTCGGCTGTCTGACGATGAAGAGATGAGCTATTCGTTAACAAACTCCGACAAGCAGCTAAGCATCTCTTTCAATTATACGGGACCTGGGTTCAATAACGGCAGGGTATCGTCCGTTGAAGGAGACTGGGTATTTACCTTTACCAGACCATAAGGACGAAAAATTCGTTGCTTTTTTTATCTGAAAAACGGACGATGTAGCAGACGGAACCGCTAAGGGTGAAGTTGTACATCCAAGATTAT
>DASUTP010000068.1:0-5627 GCA_036374515.1 Chryseolinea sp.
ACTGTGAGGAACAGTTTCCTGTTCTCGCAAAAGTTTCAGCTTGACCTGAAGCTTACCGGTAATTACAGAAACCAGCAAGTACCGGGAACGCAAAACAGGGACTTTGACCCTATCACGGGAAGCTACAAACGAGATTTCGACATTAACCCGTTGAGCTATTCCCTCAATACAAGCAGGGCTATAAGACCTTACGATGACAATGGCGAGCTGGAATATTTCCGCCGGAATTATGCGCCATTCAATATTATCCGGGAACTTGAATTGAACCACATAAACATAGATGTGGGCGATATTTCCACCCAGGCCGACTTAACCTTCAATATTCAGGACAATCTTTCAATCCGAAGCGCCGTGCAAGGGCGATACGCCACTACCAAGCGGGAGCACATCATTCACGAAAGGTCCAACCAGGCCGAAGCTTATCGGGCTGACGACACCCAATACATTCAGGAAGCGAATAACTTGCTATACAAAGATCCGAACGACCCTACTGCCCTACCCAAGGTGGTGTTGCCGGAAGGTGGTTTTAATAATGTCGATGAAGACGAGCTGAAATATTTTTATATCCGCAATAGTGTTGATTGGGCACATACGTTCAATACGATTCACAACGTGACCTTACTCGCCGGGCAGGAAATTAAGTTCACTGACCGAACCAACCGCCGGGCGGATGGCATTGGCGTTGTGTATGAGAATGGCGGAGTGGTTCGAACAGACCCGTTAATGATTGCTTTTCTCAATAGTCAGGGTATCAGCACCTACGAGCTTGGTGTCGACCGGGAACGCTTCGCTGGCTTTTTTCTAAACGGAGCATATTCATTTAATGAGAAGTATGTCTTCAACGGCACAGTTCGTTACGATGGATCCAACCGGCTGGGAAAAAGCAAGACAGCCCGGTACCTTCCAACGTGGAACGTCAGCGGCGCCTGGAACCTGGAGAAAGAAGCGTTCATCCAGCGAAGCTGGCTTAATGCCCTGAAGCTCCGTGCAACCTATGGGCTAACTGCAAATCTGGGTCCGAATACCAGCGCCCTGCTCAACATCCGGTCTGATGTGACCATCAGGCCAACGGATAATGAATCTTACTTGTTTATCTCGGACCTTGAAAACAACGACCTGACCTGGGAAAAGCTTAAAGAACTGAATGTGGGGATTGACTACGCAATTTTTAATAACACTATTTCAGGCACGGTCGATTTTTACACGCGAAATTCATATGATCTGATTGGCCTTTATGCAACGAGTGGCGTAGGCGGTGGTGCCGGACAAGACAACGACGCTGCTGGTTTCAAGTATGGCAACTATGCTGACATGAAGTCTGATGGTTTTGAATTTTCAATTAACACGTTAAACATCAACCGGAAAAATTTTACCTGGACCACAAACTTTAACATCGGGTATAGCAAGGATGTAATTACCCGGCTGGATTTTAACCCCCGACTTGGCGACGCCCTGGTCCAGGGTGGGGCCGCTGTCCTGGGAGGACCACGAAGAGGATTGTTTTCTACGAAATTTGCAGGACTTGATTACCGGGGAATTCCAACATTTTATGACGCCAGCGGCGAAGTGGTCCATAGCTACGACCTGCAGGACCGCGACAATCTGTCGAGTATTTTAAAATATGAAGGGTCGGCTGAGCCACGGGGCGCGGGTGGTCTGGGTAATATCTTTACTTACAAGAATTTTTCTCTCAACATATTTTTATCGTATAAATTTGATTACAAAATCCGGCTTGACGACGCCTTCAGCGCTCGCCTCACAGATTTTAGTTCATTGTCCAAGAGTTTTGTCAACCGTTGGGTTGTTCCGGGCGATGAGGCAACAACCAATATTCCTTCCATTTTGGACCGTCAGATCGTGCGGTCCGCAAGCGAGGAGGATGCTGACATTGTACGGGCATATTCCTTGTACAATAAGAGCACCGTTAGAATTGCTGACGGCGATTATATCCGGCTAAAATCCGTAAGGCTTAGCTACACCCTCCCAGACCGGTGGTATACAAAGATCCGAGCTACCAACGCCCAGCTTTCTGTGGAAGCTCAAAATCTTATGCTCCTCTATTCGGACGACAGGCTAAACGGCCAGGACCCTGAATTCTTTTCCGCGGGAGGAGTAGCCCTTCCGCAGCCGCGGCTGATTACCACTTCGATCATTTTAGGGTTTTAAAATGGTGAATATGAGACGACCTATAAAAAAATACTTTTGTTTGCTGGTGGTGATCACTCTTGCAGGATGCGACCAATACCTGGAAGAAACCCCTGACAATCGTGTAGAACTTGATACACCGCAAAAGGCAGCGCAACTTCTCACGAATGCATATAACAACGCTGGATACCTCTTCACAGAATGGATGAGTGACAACGTGACCTATACACGGGGAACTTTTAAACGCCCTGAATACAACCAGGCCTATCAATGGCAGGATGTAACGGCCGGAATCGAGCAAGATACGCCCGCTAATTTCTGGACCAGCACATACAATTCTATTGCTCACGCCAACGAAGTGCTGGCTGTCATTGATGGCCTCCAAGGAGAAAAATCGCTCAAAGATGCCGTGAAAGGCGAAGCGTACCTGGCGCGTGCCTACGGACATTTCATGATCGCCAATCTCTTTACAAAGCCGTACAATCCGCAGACGGCGGATCAGGACGCCGGTATCCCCTACGTGCTGGAACCCGAAACCGAGTTTATCAAACAATACAGCCGCGGGACTGTCGACGACGTATACGATAATATTGAGAACGATCTTGAAGAAGGCCTGGACCTGGTTGATGCCAGCTACTACTCAGGATCCGGAAAGTATCACTTCACACCGAACGCGGCGCTTGCCCTTGCATCCCGGTTTTACCTGTTTAAGGGAGATTGGGATAACTGCATCAAGTATAGCACGCAGATGCTCGGTGCCAATCCTTCCGTGTTTATCAAAGATATTTCGGCTTTGCTTGCCGCGACTGCAAATGCCGATGACTTCATTCGTCAATACACCTCACCAACGGATCCAAGCAATCTGCTGGTGATGCGAAACATTACTACCTTTCCTGTTACCGTCGGATACTGGCCCGATCAAGCGTTATTTTTCGGGTTATTTAATTCCAACCCATGGAATGCCGATGATGTTCGCGTCAGCGCCGAATATCCGTTGTATCAAAGGGGTGAAAACGGTTTGACACAGGGCAAGTTTGAGTTTTTGTTTGAACGATCGAGCCTGACTTCCGATGTTGGACTTTATTACACGATCGTCTCCGCTTTTCGAGGTGAGGAAGTATTGCTCAACCGGGCGGAAGCGTATGTCTATAAGAATGATCTTACCTCCGCAATTTCGGATCTGCAAATTTACATAGCCAAACGTTACGACGGCAATCCTCCGCTCACGCTGCCGCTGCTGCGCTCATATTATGGAACCAATAGCAGTCAATTTGCTTTAATTTCGTTTATACTGGACGAGCGCCAAAAAGAATTTATGCACGAAGGCCTTCGATGGTTTGATATCAGGAGGTACGGAATTCCTGTAGAGCACGAACTGGAAAATGGCGGGGAGATTGTGCTGGGAGAAGATGATCCAAGAAAGGTTTTGCAATTGCCGGAAGCCGCACTGGAGGTGGGAGGACTGGAGCCCAATCCCCGTTAATGAATGGAGTAAAGATTATGAAATTGATATGAACACGTGTGGAACAAAAATATTTGCCTTCATCTTAATTGCGCTCGGCTCGCTTGTGACCAGCGGTTGTGATAAGGATGATAGTGTCGATGCACCGGTGAAGCCACAAACGCCGTCGGAAGATCCGATCGACATTTATATTCAAACAAATTTTATTGATACATACGGGGTTTCCGTGCGTTATAAGTTTGTAGACCGCTACGTTGACCCCGATAAGCGGGTCAGTCCTCCGCTACGCGAAGTAGTGGAACCCACCCTTGATTTTCTCACACAGTTTTGGGTCAACCCGTACGTAAGTGTTCAAAACGGGCGACGATTTTTCGAAAACCATGTCCCGGCAGAGGTTGTGTTGATTGGCTCGCTCATGTACAACGACGATGGTACAGTTACCCTTGGTACTGCGGACGCTGGCGCGCGAATTACCCTAACAGATGTGAATAGTATCGACCTTGAAGATAAGGAGTGGCTATATCTCCAGCTCAATGTTATTTATCATGAGTTTGCCCATATCATTCATCAGCTTTATAATCTTCCCACGAACTGGCAGGACATATCACCCGAAGGCTATACGTCCGTTGGTTCATGGTATACACTATCCGATGAAGAAGCCCTGCAAAGAGGGTTTGTAACTCCCTATGCAACCGCTAACTATAACGAGGACTTTGCCGAGATGGTAGCCTACATCACGTTTTTTCCGGAATTTTACGAGCGATACATTATCGACGAAGAAAATTGCGCCGACGATGACTGTTTTGCGCGAAATGAAGGCCGCGCGCTGTTGCGAAACAAATATTCTGCTGTATTGTCACACTACGAACAGGTTACAGGAGTCGATCTCCTGGACGTGAGAGCAGTTGTACAGGGTTTGTTAGAATGAAAGCGAATGAAAAAAGGGCCTGGCCCGAAAGGCTTGGGTTTAAAAGGATCGTACAAATGAAAAAGTGGATTTACATTTTTGGATTAGCAGTCGTCATTCTTACTGCCTGCAAGGATGATGAAATTGCCGTGTTCGAAAAAACTGCCGATGAAAGGGTGGCCGAAGCGATCGCAACGCTTAAGCAAGATTTGGTTTCGCCGGCCAACGGATGGCGGTTAAAATACCGTCCGGAAGACGAGTCCGGATCATTTTACGTGCTATTGGATTTCAACGAAGACAATACCGTCCACATCAGAAGTGATCTCGGCAGCAACGACGGTCAATTTTTTGAACAAACCGTTACATACCGTATAGACAACTCGTTAGGGCTTGAGCTTATCATAGAAACATATTCGTTTTTTAGTTTCCTGTTTGAACAGGACAATGCAAGCTTCCTGGCCGAGTATGAATTCAACTTTATCAATAAAACGCCGGATGAAGCATTGGTTTTTAACAGCAAGACGGATCCTGGTACGCCTACCATACTGTTGTTTGAACAGGCTTCCGCCGGGGATGTAGCACTCCTTGGAACCCAGCTTTCCACGAATTTGAATATTATGTCGGAGGATTTGAATATGATTGCTTCGTCTCTCAAGCTGACGTATCAAAATCGGGACCTCTCTCTTTTTATTGTTCTTGACACATTCAGGCGGATCATGAGCATAAATTCAGGATCCAGAAACACGAATCCGTTGATCACGCAGGCAATTACCTTTACCACTCCCTACATTTTAAAAGGTGATTCAATAGTCCTCGACGATCGATTTTCAGGTAACATCCTGAACAACAACATCTCGATCAAGAGCATTGGTTTGTCGGCCTTAACGGAGGAAACACTGGACGCTTGCGCTACCCCGATCGTTGTCCATAGTTTGGCTGGAGCAACCTCTTCGAATGACCAAGTCAAGCTGGAAACAACTTTACGGGATCCATCAGGAGCCAGTTTTGCACAAGTTTCGGATTTTTTCAATGCACCTGTACAGAACATTTTCAACAATGGTGCGTCGGCAGCATTGCAAGTTCAACAGGATATTACCGGTGCCCAGTACATGC
>DASUTP010000069.1:0-19531 GCA_036374515.1 Chryseolinea sp.
GAAATGATGACAACATTGTTGCTGACTTACTTACGCCATTCCGATTTAACATTGACGGGAAAGAGGTCGAGAAACGTTTTGTCGGGGGATTGCTGGGACATTGGGCGGTATGGACAAAAAAGGCAGTGGCTTTGCTGGAACAAATAAAGTTGGTGGGGGTGCATGGCGGCGACGTTGAAACATTGTTAGCAGAAGGCGCAAAAATAACCGACATGAACGCCGCGGTCTTCGACGCCGCCAATTTTTTTCGCGGGTGCATACCTGGAATTCACGAAGTTCTCAGGAGGCAAGGATTGCTGGAAGGCCGTTGGTGCCTCAACCCTGAAGAAGTACTTTCGCCCGGACAGCTGGAAGAAATCGATCGCGTAATAGAATCCTACCCCGTCTATACTGATGATAATTTTGTGAATGCGTTCCTGGAAAAAGTAAAGGTCAATATGTGACGTTATGTTGAAGGCAGAGATCAAAAAATTAGCGCAAGAGTTCCATAGCGATGTCGTCAAATTGCGTCGCCATCTTCATGCGTATCCCGAATTGTCGTTCCAGGAGCATAAAACGTCGGCGTTCATCAAATCACAGCTGGATGCCTTCGGTATCGAATGGAAAACGGTGGCGGGAACTGGAATCTCGGCCATTATCACAGGAGAAAAACCATCCGAAGAGATAATAGCACTGCGCGCAGATATCGATGCGCTACCCATCCAGGAAAAGAACACGGTCGAATATGCGTCCCAACATCCGGGAATAATGCATGCATGTGGTCATGATTTTCACACATCTTCCTTGCTCGGCACAGCGCAAATCCTTAAGGCTGTTCAACACAGCTTCGGTGGCACGATAAAGCTCTTGTTTCAACCGGGTGAAGAAGTTCTTCCTGGCGGTGCCAGTTTGATGATCAAGGAAGGCGTGTTGGAAAACCCAAGGCCGTCTGCTGTACTGGGTCAGCACGCCATGCCAAGGCTACAAGTTGGTCAGGTCGGTATTCGAAGCGGTAAGCATATGGCATCGATGGATGCTGTAATTGTTAAGATTCGCGGCAGAGGCGGGCACGGTGCCGAACCGCATAATATTGTAGATCCGGTGGTGATCGCTGCCCATATCATTCTGGCGCTGCAACAGGTGGTAAGCCGGATGGCGAACCCGGGAGATCCTACTGTGCTGTCCTTTGGTAAAGTAATAGCCAACGGCGCCATCAACGTTGTTCCCGACGAGGTGTATATGGAAGGAACATTCCGTGCGATGAACGAACGCTGGCGCGATGAAGCACACCGCCGAATGACGAAAATGGCGGCAGGAGTTGCTGAAAGCATGGGCGCAACGTGTGATCTGAAGATCATTCGTGGATTTCCATTTCTCAGCAATGACGAAAAGCTTACCGCGGAAATCAAGTCATACGCCACGGAATATCTAGGCGAAGAAAATATTTTAGACGAGGATATTTGGATGGCTGCCGAAGATTTCGCCTATTATTCACAATCTGCGGCATCGTGCTTCTATTTATGCGGCGTTGGTAATGTGGAAAAAGGAATTACATCCTCTCTTCACAGTCCGACATTTAACATAGATGAAAATGCCTTGGCTGTTAGCGCTGGCTTAATGGCCTATCTTGCTTTAAAGAGATTGGGTAATTAATGACCTCTTCCTGATCTGAGTATTGAATGTTCAAACAAATATTAGATGATGAAACATTCAATAGTCACATCTGTTTCAACTACGGTAGTTAAAATCCCTTGTCATCTGCGGATGGTCCGTAGATGGACGGTACAGCTATATTGTTTAAACGCATGTAGACAGTGAGTTGTCCGCGATGATGTACCCAATGGTTCAGGGTTGAACCGACGTTTTCCTTTCGTGGCGACGAAAACAGCACCTGCCCATTAGTCTTGAGCGTGAACATGCCGGGAAGTTCTGTGGCACTGCGCAAAGCTTTTCTTGCCCCCTCAATATTCTCGTCATAATGGCTTACGAGGTCTGCTGTAGTCTTTAGCTTAAAATGCGGAAAGGTTGCTAAATCGATCTCAGATTTTTCGACTATATAGGTGATCCATTTTGGAATTTCAGCAACCAGCAAAACCAGGTAGCCCATATTCATTGACTTTTCATGCGGTTTCCAATCGTAAAGATTCTCTGGCACCCGCTCAATGCATTTTCGTGTTGCTCCGTTCTCAGCTTCCAATTCATTCAAAAATTCCAGTACATAATTTGAGTTTTCCATGGTATTCATATTTGATTTATGTTAAATTAACAGATCAAGGCCTCCGGGGTTATGAAAATTACTAAACACAATTCACCCGTTGAAGGTCACGTATTTTCCAACGGCTACTTTTGTTAAAAATTGCTGTCTGCTGACTTAACTACGTCATCAACTGTAATTATAAATCCCCTTCAATGGGTGCCAGAGCAATTAAAGATTTTAAAAATGGTAAATATATTGTCAACCCCGTTCTTATGGAACAATCAATTTCTTCATCAGCCAGGTGGCCCCAGGGTTGCTTGATCGCATTCCGGTTTTTTTTTGCATATTTCATATTCTATATGTTCCCCTTTCCACTGAACTACCTTCCAAAGGTCTCCGTGGTATACCAACCCTTGACTGAGTTGTCTACGGCGCTCTGCACCTACATCGCCAAGAGTTTGACAGGTTTCGACCCTGGCATCCATGGCATCAACAATGGTAGTGGCGACACCACGCTTAATTACGCCAGGCTTTATCTTTTCACTGCGTATTCTTTAGTAATCACAATAGTATGGTCTCTTGCAGATCGGCGGAGAAGAAATTATGATAAATTATGGTATTGGCTGACAATCCTGTTAAGATATTATTTAGCAGTCACTATGATCTCATACGGTATGGCAAAGATCTTTAAAACGCAATTTGGCTTCCCGTCTTTAGATCGTTTGCATCAATCTTTTGGCGACGCCTCACCGATGGGCTTGCTCTGGACATTTATGGGGTATTCTACTGCTTACAATATTTTTACCGGCGCTGGGGAGTTCGTGGGTGGGCTTCTATTGTTCTTCCGCCGGACTCGCCTGATAGGTGCGCTCATTGTTATCGTAGTTATGAGCCACGTCGCCATGCTGAATTTTGCGTATGACGTACCGGTTAAACTCTTTTCCCTCCATCTGCTATCGATGGCGATTTTCTTAATCGTACCCGACGCAAAAAATATCCTCAATATTTTTTTATTCAATAAACCTACCCTACCTGAAATTGTGAAGCCCATCTACTACAACGGCAAGACACGATGGTTTTACTTCATTGCGAAAGGACTGTTTGTTGGCTTTATCTTAACAACGAATACAATGAATCAGATAGACACCAGGAAGGAGATCGCCAGACACGCCGGTGATGCAAATCGATTTGACCCCCTAATGGGCGAGTTTGTCGTCGAATCGTTTGAGCTGAACGGAGAACTTGTTCCCCCCGGAAAAATGGACACCAGGCGTTGGGGAAAAGTGACCATAAATAAAAAAAATATCGATATTCAGTCGACTGACGGCGGTTCGATCCCATGGCATTTTCACGGGAATAGCAAAAAGATCGTTTTACTTTCCAAAGATCTGTCGACAATGGGTAACTTTAGATTTGAGGGCGATAGCACACGACTAATACTTCAAGGAGTACTTAATGAAGACTCTCTTAAAATAAAACTTAAACGAAAATCGGCCGATTCATTCGTATTGGTTACCAGGGGATTTCACTGGATAAATGAATATCCATTTTATAAGTAGCGGCTGCTACACCTTAGTGTTCGACCGTTCTTTGCCCTGGTATCCAAGCGCTTCAGCCAATATTTTATTATCCAAGAGAAACTCTTTAAAATCCTGAAGCGTTTCGAATGATTTGCTTCCACGGCTGTATTGATCGACCCAATATAGATTGATCAATATTTCTTCGATGGGTTCTTTCACAGGCACCTTCATGGTAAAGTGGGTTATTTCCCTTAAAGATAAACTAATATTTTTAGTTAATAGTAATTTTTTTAACTAAAAATATTAGTTCTTACCAATGGTAGTGTGGCTGTTTTCGAGGCTACTCTTTTATGAATTCGGCGTTCGCATAAACGCTGACTTCCTCACCCAGCATTGCTGCTGGCGTTTCCGGGGCAATGCCAAAATCCTTACGATTGATTTTTCCCGAAATTTTAAACCCTGCTACCGTCTTTTTGGTATAGGGGTGAATTGTCGAATTAGCAATAGCAGAAAGTGTGATGCGTTTGGTTACGCCGTGAAGGGTAAGATCTCCTGCAACGGTGTAAGTGTTTAGTTCCGCAGCCTTTTGGAACGATGTGCTCTTAAAGACGATGGTGGGAAATTTAGTCGCATCGAAGAAATCAGGCGCTTGCAGGTGTTCATCCCGCTTTTCGTTATCGGTATCGACGGATTTCACTTGAGCGGTCATTTCTGCCACAGCATCGCTAAAATCGCTTTTCGAAGTTCTGATGGTCGCCTGCACATCCTTAAATGAGCCATCTACGTCCGTGACGGTGAGGTGTGAAATGCTGAATCCAAGCTTTGCGTGGTCGCTATCATATTTCCAGAGAGAGGTCTCGTAAACGCGAAACGACAACAGGCCAACGGCAATAGCGCATAAAATTGTTGAAATTTTTTTCATGATATTAATTTTTTTGGACTTGAGGCCGTAAACATCGTCTATATTTGCTTCTGAATGTATAGTACTATACTTTTGTATATTGGTATCCTTTAGTATAGTTATTTGATTCACACCACATTATGAGTAGATTAACGGAAATCGAAAAAATCAAAAGCTGTTCCTCTGAATTCATTCTTGCCTTAAATGATACCCTTAATGTCATTCATGGCAAATGGAGACTTCCGATCATCGGATCGCTGCTATATGGCAAGAAGCGATTTAAAGAGCTTGAACGTGATATTCCACACATTACACCCAGAATGTTATCGAAAGAGCTAAAGGAGCTCGAACTGAACGGCGTCCTGAAACGAACCGTCTTCGACACTATTCCGGTCACCGTTGAATATGAGTTAACAAAATCGGGCAAATCTTTAAACGAAATCCTGGACCCGATGATAAAATGGGGCCTACAGCACCGGAAAAATGTAATGGCCAGCGTTAAAGTTTAAGGACTTCTATGCTGAAAATTTTCATCATGGAAGTCCGTAAATTTCCAGGTTTATTTTTTTAATTAGATGAACAACCCTAAAAGCCTTATATGAAATATTTGAAATGCCTTATCCCGATTTTGCTGATGGCCGCTGTTGCTCACGGCCAGGAAGAAAGTGGCAACCTCAAAGCACTTGTTGAAGGAAAACGCTTTGTTTTTGCCGCCGAATCAGCAAGTCCACCAAAGGCAAGGACCATATCCCTTACACCAGGGTACACGGTTAAATTATCGGGTGACACTATTATCTGCGATCTCCCCTACTACGGACGATCCTACTCGGCTCCCATAGGAGCCACTGATGGTGGAATCAAGTTTACTTCTACAGACTTTACTTATACGGTAAAAGACCGGAAGAAAGGCGGTTGGGATATTTCGATAAAGGTCAAGGACAATACGAGGACGCATCAGTTCTTTTTCACGATCTCACCCAAGGGCCCGGCATCACTTCGTGCTATCCCGTCGGACAGGCAATCCATCTCATTCAATGGCTATATCAAAGGTTCACAGTAACCGGCAGATCATCTATTACTTTGGGAAAGGATAAGAAATGTGATTGAAGGTAGCAGTATAGTCGACGAAGATTTCGTCAGGTTGAGAATAAAATTCCACACAAAAAAAAATGAGGCTTTCAAAACCGTCTGTTTTAAAAGCCTCAAGGCTATATTTTCCGTTGAGGCGGATAAGCCAACTTTAATATGGCAAATCCTGTACCTTAATATTTTTACCACTTCGGCCTGATGCCGGGAGCGAATGGAAACTGTAAGCTTTCATAGTAAGCAAGGGGCCTGTCGGGTTTCTCGAGACCGGCTGGAATTTCTTTTTTTGAAATTGTCTGAAAGTATAAGACACAGGAGTTTCTCCACCACAAGGCTTCCTTATATTGAATGTCAAGCAGGCTTTTTACCTGCTTGAAACGATCCCCATCGACCTTGCCTTCCAATGCGTTCCAGGAACGCTGCATCCATTTCACCGAATCCGCCCCCTGGTAATACTGGTGACAAAGTTCAGCCCATAAAGTCCGCCCTGACTTCATTTTATGATCCCAAGGAACATGATGGAACCAAAGCAAGTACTCCTCCGGACAATTTTCCAGGCGTCCAAATTTTTGTTGAACCTCCTCTTGATATTGACTCAATGCATCGCTTCCCGTTTTTGTCCGGTCGAAACCAATTCCAGATGAGTCGGCCTTATGGTAATACACGGACGTCCAATCTGCCCGAGGCTTGTCCTTGATCCATGGACCTGGCCCGTAGTGGTGATCCCAGCCCATGATATGATGCAAGCCGAGCGGCGTCATATACCGCACAACAATCTCGCGCGATGATAGCATGACTTGTTTTAACGAAGTCACTACCTCCCCCTCATTGGAGAACGTCATGCGTATCCACTCTTCCGCGAGATCGCCTGCGTCCAGCGCAGGATCCCAGGCCAGTCTTCCAAATGAAAACCAGTTCGACTGCGCAAAGGGATGTCCGCACCAGTTCCGGTCATTTCCAATGTTTGCAACCCCAGCCATACCTGTTAGGGCATGATTTTCCAGGGAGCCGTCAATGACTTTATAGACATAGGAGCCTTTCCCTTTTGCATAAGTGTCGGAGTCCAGACACTCTTTGAACAGCGGCGCCAGATAGACAAGGTTTGTAGCCTGCCCCAGGTATTCCTGCGTAAGCTGAAACTCCATGTTGATTGGCGTTTTCGGCATTGCGCCGAACAAAGGGTGAAACGGCTCCCTCGGTTGAAAATCAATGGGACCATTTTTTACCTGCACCATTACATTGTTCCTGAATTGTCCGTCAAGGGGTTTAAATTCATTATAGGCTTGTTTCGCCCTGTCTTCCGGTACGGCATTGTCGTATACAAAAGCCCGCCACATAACGATGCCGTTATGCGCGGCGAGCGCATCCGCCAGCATGTTGGCACCATCTGCGTGGGTACGTTTGTAGTTCTGCGGACCGGGCTGGCCTTCCGAGTTGGCTTTCACGACAAAACCCCCAAAATCCGGAACGTAGCTGTAAACCTCGTCGATCTTTTTCTTCCACCACTCCCTGACGGCCGGATCGGTTGGGTCTGCGGTAGTCATGCCCCCGATCTCCGTCGGCGCGCTGAATCGTGCCGTCAGGTAAACTTTAATGCCGTAGGGACGAAATACGTTTGCCAGGGCGGCAACTTTTTGCAGGTACGGCACGGTAAGAATCTGGGCGTTAGAATTTACATTCGTGAGAACAGACCCATTTATCCCGACGGAGGCATTGGCGCGCGCATAGTCGTAATACCGTGGATCGATATAATCGGGAAGTTTATGCCAGTCCCACAGCGAGAACCCGGCATATCCCCGTTCGACAGTGCGATCGAGGTTATCCCAGTGATTGAGAATCCTGTGCTTGATTCTTGGTGTGTGTTGAATCGACAATTCTTGAATTGAACGTTGGGTTTGAAGCATCCGGATAAAATGAAACGTTCCATATAACGCGCCCACATCGCTGTTGCCCGCGATCACGATAGTCTTCTTCCCCTTGACTAAGGTGGACAGGATCAAAAATCCCTCGCCGCCCGCCTGTGTAAGTTTCCCATCCAGTTTTAGTGACCTGATGATCGGTGAGGTCGCAGAAGTACCCAAGATGATCCCACCCGATTCCTGAAGTTGCTTTACCGGAGTAACGTTCACCCCTAATAATCCGGTTAACGCAAGTTGCAATTCCTTTGCGGCAATTTCGAGTGTCGGTGAAGACTGTTCAACGACAATGTATTTTGTTGACGGGATGTACTCCTGGCGTTTTTTCACATCGTTCAGCAGATCATAACGCAACCATAGTCTGTAGCCATCTTCCGCAAAACCGGAAGAACCAATCAACAACAAAAGGCACAATAAAGAAAGTCGCGCCGAGGGGATGAGAATCATAGAGTAATACTTTTTATGGAAAAATATGCGTGCATTGAATTGCCAATCTTACGCGAAAACCTGAAGATATAAATTTGAATCGGTTGCAGCACCTGAATGTAACTTTTTTCATCAATTCAGCGGTAAGTGAAATTTTTCTTATGCAACCGGTTGTATTATTACGATCGAGTGCTGACCTTCGCCAAACGTTTTAACCTCGCTTAAAGACGGGCTGGGGGCATACTAACCTTTGGCCTGCACGCAGGCTTTGATTCGTTATTTTATGATGCACACTCTAAGTTAAATCAGACTATGGTAATGGAACAAACAATGCGTTGGTATGGGCCCAACGATCCAACAAGTTTATGGGACATCCGGCAGGCCGGGTGTACCGGCGTGGTGACGGCGTTGCATCACATCCCTCCTGGACAGGTGTGGCCAGTGGAAGATATCAAAAAAAGGATAGCTGAAGTGAAGGCGGCGGGTCTAACGTGGACTGTTATTGAAAGTCTGCCCGTTAGCGAGGAAATCAAGAAGCAAACCGGGCCCTACAAGCAGTACATCGAAAACTACAAGCAAAGCCTGCGGAATGTTGCTCAATGCGGATTAAAAGTTGTCACGTACAACTTTATGCCTATTGTCGATTGGATGCGTACCGACATCACCTACGAAATGCCCGACCGCAGCAAGGCATTGTATTTTGAAAAATCAGCATTTATTGCCTTTGACCTGTTCCTCTTGAAAAGGCCCAACGCTGAAAAAAGTTATTCTGCTGAGGAGATTGCAAATGCGCAAAGCCGCTTTGCTACGATGACCCAAGATGAAAAAGACACCGTATATAAGAATGCGTTGCTGGGACTGCCGGGAAGCGACGAGCGTTTTACAACGGAACAAATACTCGCTGCCTTAAAGCAATACGAACACATCGACGCGGCAAAATTGAAGGAACATTTGTTTTACTTTTTACGACAGATCGTGCCCGTAGCAGAGGAAGTAGGACTGAAGATGGCCATTCATCCGGATGATCCGCCATTCCCTATCTTAGGGCTACCAAGGATCGTCAGCACTGAAAAAGATGCTAACGAACTCATTGCCGCTGCACCTTCTCCCGCCAATGGCCTTTGTTTTTGCACGGGATCATATGGGGTACGCCCCGACAACGACCTGCCCGGAATGGTTCGCCGTTTAGGCGACCACATTCATTTCCTGCATCTTCGCGCCACGAAGCGGGACGATAAGGGAAATTTCTACGAAGCCGATCACCTGGAAGGCGATGTAGATATGTATGCAGTGGTAAAGGAAATTATTCTGGTGATGCAACGAAGAAAGGTCTCGATACCGATGCGTCCGGATCACGGACACCAGATGCTCGACGACCTCCGGAAAGAGACTTATCCGGGTTACACCGCTATTGGCAGACTACGCGGCCTTGCTGAATTGCGGGGATTGGAACTTGGTATCAGAAGTTCGTTACAACGTTCACAATAGCGCTAATTCCATTATGATCAAGCGGGAAATTTTCGCCAGACTATAAGCCAGTACCTCCATTTTTTCGGGAAGATTCCCGGATGATCAGTTCATGTCTGAGAACAATGGAATTCAGGCTTGCGCCGTGTTGCAGATCAAGGCGCCGAATTAAGGTAGAGGCGGCTATCTCGCCCATTTCATGTCCGGGGTAGTTAATCGTGGTAAGATTAGGTTCTATCACCTTTGATAAAGGGTCGTTGTTGAAACCAGCCACGGCTATGTCCTTCGGTATACTTATGCCGGCAAGTTTCAGTTCGCGAATTATACTAACGGCACAGGCATCGTTCGTCGCGAAAATCCCATCGGGTTTGGGCTCCATTTGAAGCAAACTGTTGCAGACGTCAACTCCAGCTTGTTCACTAAGATTATTTATAAAAACCAATTTTTCATCGTACAGAATGTTGTGGTCTGCAAGCGCCTGCTTGTAACCTCTCAACCGGTCAGCATAAACATTCCGCTTCAGGCTCGCTGTAATATGGGCTATGCGCGTGCAACCCTGACCGATGAGGTGGTCAGTTACTTCGTACCCTGCTTTATAATTGTCTATCACAATGCTGGTGCATTGCGGATGCTCAAACACGCGGTCGAAGAATATTAGGGGCACTCCTTTGTCAAGGAGATCCTCGAAATGCGAAATATCATCCGTTCCATACGCAAGCGAAACCAATAATCCGTCTACCCTGCTGTTGTATAAAGTCTTTACGTTCACCACTTCTTTTTGCAAAGACTCCATCGACTGACTGATGATAAGGTTATAGCCGGCTTGATTTGCAATTTTTTCCATGCCGGCGAGAACCGTAGACATAAAATAGCTATTCAGCCGTGGGACGATTACCCCTATGGTATTGGTCCGGTTGCGTCTGAGGTTGCTGGCAAAAAAGTTCTGCCGGTACCCCATTTCCTTGGCTTTGTCCAAGATCTTCTTGCGGGTATCCTTTCTGATGGACGGATGTTCCTTCAACCCTCTGCTGACGGTTGCCGGAGAAAGATTTAGCGCTTCGGCGATGTCGTAAATTGTAATGTCCTTATGCGTACTCATGATCAATTTTTCGTTAAGAAGCCGCCGGTTTTTCTATTTCTGGAAAGCGCTAATGTTATCTAATCGATTGCACCTTTTTACAGTGGGCTTTGATTTAAGGATATACAACGTTAATAAAAAAATTAAGACCAGCTGTGCAATCGGTTGCATTTTTTCGGCGATTGTATACTATGTGCGTTGGTAGTCTCTGATTCAGGAAGAGCAGGTGATATGATTATAAGCCTGTCGCAGACTGGCAGTATAATAGGGACGAGTGTCTCAAGGGCGCGAAGGCAACGCGCAACGCTCGCGCCACTCCCTACAGGTTGTCTTGCCCAAACTCATCCCCGTAAATCAAGTCACCGTTCGTGTTTTTGAATCGAAGAAAATCCACTGACCCTGGCCCCGTAAACGTGTAAATGATGCCCTTGATCTTCCCAAAGTCTTTTTGATAATTCATTTCCTCAATCACAGAATCGTTAAGCATGATCGATACCTTTTTATTTTCATTCCTTACTCTAACGGACTGCCATTCATACACGTCTGCTCCAAAAGCGGAAAGGTCGCTGTCCTTGCCGCTTCGATAAACCCCACCAACCGCCAGCTCCAATTCACCAACGCACCCTTTCGTTGTAACAGGAATGAAGAAAACATTTTCCTCTGTGATGAGCATAATCTCCATTAACGGACAGGCTACTCTGCGGGTCGTGCCTTCAAGTGACAACTTATCGCATTTTAAACGGGTCTCGAGGTCAAAGTTGTTGGCGTCAATCCCATCGAAATCACGAATATTGTAGTATCGCAGGTAAAAATCGTTGTTGACATCCACGTTGGCGCCGCGGAGGATTTCTTCCGTCGTCCGCATCACGCCGTTCGATTCGATGGCGCTGGCGTCAAGATACATCTGCCTGCGATCTCCGATATCGTATTTTACAAGTGGCATCCAACCATCGGTTTTAATATGAACTTTTTGAAACTTTAGTATCGAATCATTGGCCATGAGCCTGGCAAAATGAAAGCCAGGGGTGTAATAAATGGCGGAGTAATAATTTTTCCGCGGATCGATGCTGACCTTATCGCGTGGATTCCATGATTGCTGTATAAAAAAGCTGTCAGCTTTTACTCCTGAAAGATCGTAATTGAAGATTACCGTATTTGGCACTCCGAAAGTAATTGTCTTGTCCGCCGTAAAAAGAACATCTTTTGTAACGATCACACTGTTTTGCTTATTGAAGCCCTGGATCACAAAAAAACCGATCAGTAAAACAATGGCGCCCAGAAAAATAAAAATTGGCAGCGGCCGGATCAAGCGTTTGGCAGGACTGGCATTTTGTGGCGGACCTTCGTCCGTGATCACTGAGCTGTTTTGCTTTTTGAAATCCTGCCAATCTTGAAAATCCAGTATGGATACGAGGGCATCCAATGTAGCGGGATGCGGGAGCTGATGAAAATCCTTTCGCCACAATCTTTTCAAAGTCGACACGCTCAATTTCACGCGCGACTTTTCGTCGATCAGGTTACTCAGGTATTCAATGTCACGCTGCTTTAATTTCCCCTCACCGTTGCCCAGCATGAATTTACGCTCAATCAGCGTGCGGTACAGACTTATATAATCCCTGTCAGCCGGCATACATGGCTATTTTTTTATGAATGAACGGTATTTGAACTGCAAAAGATCAAAAATTGACTTTGATTCTCCCCTTTGGTCGAGTGAATATTTGCGTTAACGATGAGACGCAAACTACATTCACTATGAAAAATCGCATTTTATTAACGCTGCTTAGTCTTGTTACGGCCTCAACCCTGTGCCTCGGACAACAACAATCATTCGATCTGCAACAGCTCCTTAAAGAAAAGAAATTAATCATATTTAATGGAAATGTAGTCCCAATAACGGACGGTAACAGGAAAGGAGTTTCTATGGTGCCTGCCGGCAAGAAAGACTTCAGCGAGGGCGTGGTCTGGTTGAAAGGGGTCACGTTCTCCACTGGTACCATTGAAATTGACCTACGGGGAAAAGACGTCCTTCAAAAAAGTTTTATTGGAGTTGCCTTCCACGGGTTGGACAGCGTAACGCACGATATTGTTTATTTCCGCCCGTTCAACTTTCAATCGAAGGACTCTGTGCGAAAAATTCATGCGGTGCAATATGTAAGCCACCCCGATTTCCCTTGGTATAAACTCCGCGAAGAAAGAAATGGCGTTTATGAAAAGGGAATCGATCCACCACCGTCCCCCGCAGGCTGGTTCCACGCCAAAATCGAAGTCGGTGAAACCCAAATCAAAGTATACGTTAACAATGCATCGACGCCATCGCTGACGGTGGATAAGCTAAATTCAAGGCGAAGCGGAATGATCGGTCTGTCGAATGAAGGACTGCCGGGGGACTTTGCCAATCTTACAATCTCAAAATAATTGAAGCAAGGAATTCAACGATGGCCACAAATACCAACGATTCCCATTTTTACTAATGCTTCGTTTGCGGATGGAACGTTTTCCAGCTGTGCCAAAATTCCTGGTAAGCAAGGATCCGTTTGAGGGAGGCAACGGAATCCGAGTCTGTCAATAAAAGCTTTCCGGAGAAATCGTAAGCAGCCGTCGAAGAGCGCAGCGTGTCATTACGAATTGAAAATGTATCCGATTCCGAGGGTCGCTGAAAGGCGGCAAAGCTTTGGCCATCTTCGGATATCACCACAATAATGGGAACGTCAGCGATTTTATCGTTGACGATTTTTTTGTCTTTCAGTTCAATCCAGTCATAGGCCTTGCTCTCATCACCTAGCTGAATACCGATCACCCACGACTTATCCTTCCACGAAACGCTATCCGTTCGGGTTAATTCGCCCCTGCTTTTGCCTCTTTCAAATCGCGCCAGGGAATCATAATACCGAGTCGAAGTTTCATCGGGATCCATCATTACGCCAAATGGATACATCCAGAAAAATTTGCTGGCGGAGACCTGCACCGATTCAATTTCCGGCAACACCGAGCCTTTCAACGGACCAGCTACCGCCTCACCTGTAGCCTGTCGCCACCAGGTTTTTGTTGAGGAGTCCTCAAACATGGCATTGAAGTGATCCATGCCCACCAGTCTGAAATTTTCGGTATCCCCGTTTACAACAGGTTCGAAGACCCTTCCGGTTCTGCACACATTGCAATAGGTAACCATCACGGGCTTTCCCCCCACAGTATCCCGCACCTGATGATGATATGCAATATAGCGGACGGGATACGCTTTAGCCTCACCGTTGTGTGCAACACCGATAACCAGACTGCTGTCACCTAATATATTCTCTGACCGTTTCTTGAACGATAGTTTATCAGGTTGCAGAAACATATGATCTGCGGTCATTTTAAAATTGAAATTATAAACGATGTAGCCTACTGCCAACAGGGGAATAAGCGGTATCCAACGTTGTTTGATACCAAAAGCTTTTACAGTTCCTAAAATGATCATGACTCCAAATAGCACCCGGAGATACCAACGATAGGTATGAAGAAAATAGGCAATGTCGATACTTTCCATTCGCTGGCTCCCGGGCATCGGCATAATAAAATACACCTTGAGAATCTCAAATAGCCCAAGGCCGAGAAGGCCGATGTAGAATAATTTTTTCATATTAGTTTTCTTCTCTCAAATCCATAAGCGCCTGAGTCAATTATACGGATTATAGTCAGCATAACCCGCTTCAGCCCTGGCCTTTGCCCGGTTAATATAAAATTCCCGATCACGCGGTGCCCAGGTGGCAAGGCCATCTACGTACCGGTTAAACATGCAAAAGGCGGCGGCAATCAGGACAGTGTCGTGGATTTCCAGATCGGTTGCGCCTAATAATTTGGCCGTTTCGACCTGCCGCGGGGTCACCTCTTTTCCACCTTTTTGAACACTTTCGGCAATAGCTAACAATGATTTTAGTTTGGCCGAAATTTCCGCAGCGTTCATATTGACCTTTACGCTATCAATAAACTGCATATCGCACTGCAAATAATGTTGTGCCAATCCGCCGTGAGCGTTTTGGCAAAAGAAACAATCGTTCAGATGAGAAACGTATGTGGCAATCAGTTCGCGTTCTCCGCGTGTTAAGGAATTTTCGCTACGCAGCAGGACTTCAGCAAGGTCGTTTAAATGTTTTGCCGCATCTGGCCTGAAAGCCATTGGACCGCGGATACCTGGTAAGCCTTCCGGCAAGTTTATGTGCGCCATTTTTATTTTACAGGTTGTGGTAATACATAGCCAATGGTGGTCATTCGTTTTCCCATTTCAGCATAAATATTTTCGTCGGTTGGGGTAAGGCTTGCTAATCCGTCAACGTATCGGTTAAACATCGAAAAGGCAGCTGCGATGAGCACTGTGTCGTGGATGTCACGATCTTCCGCCCCGTGATTCCTCGCCTCCAAAATGTCGGCGGGAGTGACCTCCTTTCCATTTTTTCGCACTTTATTCGCGATGTTTAAAAGCGCTTTCATTTTTTGACTCACGGGAGCGGTCCCTGGATCGGCGAGTACGCAATCAACGACATGTCCTGCTTCGCCAAAGAGTTCGCGCGAGGCAGCGGCATGACTACTCATGCAAAATCTGCAATTGTTCCCTGAAGAAACGTAAGCCGCAATCAATTCCCTTTCTGCTGGCGTCAATGGTGACGGCTCTCGCAGCAAAACGTGGGCAAGATCGTACAAATGCTTGCCGGTGTCAGGACGAAACATAACCAAACTTCTGATTCCAGGAATACCTTCAGGTACGTTTATGTGCGCCATGTTAGTCTGATGTGTTATTATTGCTGAAATAAAGTGTGACAAATCCTATAACGAAAACGACGGAGAAGGTCAATATCGTGTTACCATAGCCACCGAATACTGATACGAGGGCACCAACAAAAAATACCGCCAGCGCCGTCACCAGGCGACCCACATTAAAGCATATACCCGTTCCCGTTGCCCGGATGTGAACCGGAAAAAGTTGAGGAATATAGATAGACAACAAACCCTGACTTATTCCAAAAAACAAAGCCAGGGCGGCGGTCTCGACGTAAATAATTTTGGAAAAATCAGTGTTGAACTTAAACAACAAAATCGACATGCAGATACACCCAAGAAAACAAAGCATCATTGCTTTGCGTACACCTATAGCGTTGGAGATCCAGCCCGAGAAGAAGCCGCCGCTTAGGCCTCCGGCTCCCAACAGCATCATGGTAAGACCACGTTCTGTCTGTCCATCGGATGCCGTTAACAGACTTTGTACCCACGTAGGGAGCCACGAAAATATCGCCCACAATCCTATAAGCATGGTTCCGAATATCACGGCTCCTTTAAACAGTCTGGACTTAACCGCCTTGGTAAATTTTACATCTCTGGAGGATGCGGCTAATCTCGACTCCTTCCATTGATGTGATTCCTTCAAGAACCAAATGGAAAGAACAGAAATTATACACGGTAAAAGTCCAATTAGAAACGCCTCCCGCCAGTCTGAAACAATATAATTTGTAAGGCCTGCGGAAAAGACCCCGATTGGAAATCCGATAGAAACGACACCAATGATGATTGATCGCGATCGCTTGGGCCACACCTCCGATAAAAATGTCGCGGAGATGACCAGGACACCTCCTACTCCGAAGCCGGAAAGCAAACGGAGGAATACCACCTGCTCCCAGGATGAGGCAAGGTGGATCAACGAAGTAAAGAGTCCATAGCATGCAATACATAAGGTTAAAGCCCTTGCACGGCCAATGGAATCACTAATCATCCCCCATGCTAAACCACCAAGCGCCCAGCCCACGAGATATAGGGCGCTGATGTACGCGCTGACATAATTTAATTCGCTCCCCTCGCCAAGCAACGTCTTAACTACAACCGGTAAATACACAGACATTAATGTGGATACAGTCCCCCCGAGGATGTTGCCAAGAAAACAAATTCCAAAAGTTATCCAGAGGTGCAATTCCACCTTCTCGGCACTCAGTTTTTGCGGGGAAGTTATTTCCAGGTTCGTATCCATCATCTTAAGAATTGATCAAATACGACGCTCACATAATATAAAGCCCCGATGGATGGAGAGCCATACGCCTGATAGATCTGATTGTTGAATATGTTGTTGCCCCCCAGCTTTACAACGGACTTAATAGACGGCACCTTGTAACTTACCTGTGCATCGACAACAGCATAAGCATCTATTCTTCCGGGCCTTAGTTCTGCAAATGAGCCAACCCAATCAAATGCGTCCTGCCACCGCCAGGCCACATTGAACCCAAGGTTCTTATAGGCTTCCGGGTTACCGAAACTAACCGTCGTGCGGTATTCCGGCGTATTAAATGCCGGTACATTATTCGGATTGGCATCCTTTATATCAAACGAAGACCACGTGCCGTTGAACGCGAGTGAGTATCCTTTCGAAAACAAGTAAGTAACTCCAAGCGTCGCGCCTTGTGCAGAAACCTCATCCGCCGCGTTTGTGTAAAGCTGAAAGGCCTGAATATTTCCGCTTAACACATCGGCTGCTGCTGCCGGATTAATTGTTCCATCGCCGGCTAACACCGGGTTTTCAGGCTGAATCACGACAGTGTTCAAAATAAAATCCTTATAGTTGCTGTAGTAATAGTTCGCGTCGATCATCAGTTTATTGAATAACAAACTCTTGTAACCTATTTCAAAGGTTTCGATTTGTTCTGGCTTAATGTAAGCCACATTCGATTTTTGCAAAAGATCCTTGGTACCCATGAGCGCCTGCTCGGGTGGCGTTCCACCGCCTACGGCTGCGCCAAATGCACCTCCAAAGGCACCGACCGACGAGGCCGTGAAAGAATTTTCATAGACGTTCATGCCTTTACTATTGTTTGGAACGCCACCCAAAATAGTGATAGGTCCCGCGTTGAGCTTGATATATTGATCCACTGGTGTAGGATTACGAAAACCGGTTTGAAAGGAAGTCCGGAAATTGTGCACTTTTCCCACCGTAACCACAGCGGAAGCACGCGGTGTCATGCGGCCCTTGAAGTTCTCATTTTTGTCGTAGCGGTCTGAGATGGTAACTTTTAGCCTGTCTTCAAAAAACTTTTTCGAAACCTGAACAAATACACCGCCTTCTTTGATGGTTATCTTTTGATTCTTATCATCGAACAGCGTTCCGTTAGTAAACATGTCATACATCCTGTAGTTGCCTCCCGCCTGTATATCCACCACTTTTATGAATGGGCTAAAATCGTATTGGCCTTCAGCATGATAAAACTTGCTGTTACTGAAAACACCGGCGCCATTTAATCCGTCGATGTTAACCAATCTTTCTTTTTCGGTTTCGAAACCGGCAGAACCCGGCGTATACCTACCTTCGTCGGCAAAGCCCCGTGCTGCATCATGGTTTGCCGGCGCTACACCGCTAATGCCCCCGTTGTATGCCTGAGCATATCGGGTAAACCATGTATTATCCGCCTGGTTCGCCGGGACAATATTTCCGGAAAGATCACGAACCCACGTCCGGTTTATTTGTTGGCCTAATGCCCTCGCATTGTATGAGTCGTGGGAATTTTCTTCGACAAAATATCCTCTGACGAAATAATTGCTTCCCTTCAGTTCCAGACGATGTGTTTGAAGCACAAAATTGTTCAGAGAGAAACGATTGCTGCCTGTATAGGCCGCCTTACCCCTCCCGATGTTATACCCGTAAATCAATTCCATATTTTCGTTGATCCGGTAGTGAAGCGCAGCATTTAGCTTCAAACTATTGACGTCATAATCCATGAGCTCACGCTCCTCATACCCTGTTCTTGAAACCCGGCCTATTCCAGGCAACGTCCTGGCTACTTCATCTCCATAAATATTCAATGCATTTCGGGCTGGATTATCATCCCCCCTTTGCGCAGGCGGTGTTTGAGAATCGATATCTTCGTAATTCGTTGCATACCAATCCAATCCGGATAAATACGATGCATTTATCTTGAAGGCAATACGGTTATTAAATGCCTTTGCGTAACGGAACCCAAAATCATAAAGCGCATGAGGGTCCGCATATTTCTCGTCGAAATGATTAACGCCCACTTTGGCTTGCAAACTCAATCCCTGGTAAAGAAATGGATCTTTGGTTCGCATCATCAGAACACCATTGAACGCAACGGGTCCGTAGAGGGCCGACGCCGCGCCAGGAATGAGCTCGGCACTTTCCATGTCAAGGTCTGTCGAGCCAAATAGATTTCCCACGGCGAAATTTAACCCTGGTGTCTGGTTGTCCATGCCATCAACGAGTTGAAGAAAGCGCGCATTGCCTGTACTGTTAAATCCGCGTGTGTTAATTTGCTTGTAGGTCATGCTGCTCGTCACCATTTCAACGCCTTTTAAATTTTGCAATCCATCATAAAAATTGATGGAAGGTGTTTCGCGAATGGCTCTGGTATCCATTTTTTCAATGCTTACAGGAGACGTTAGAATACTTTCTTCCACCCGGGAAGCGGAGAAAACCACTTCGTTCATGATCTCTGTAGCAGGTACGAGATTGACCGACAGCGTCCCCACGTCGTTTACTGTGAGCTCCTGCTTTTCATAGCCGACTACAGAAACGACCAATATAAACGGAGGTTTGACGGCCGTAATTAGTTCGAAATGCCCGTCAGCATCAGTAACCGTGCCTGTAAGCTTTCCTTTTATGATAATATTTGCGCCTGGTATTCCTTCCTGAGTTTCCGCATCTGCAACGGTACCGGAAAACGTTGTGTTTTGGGCAAGGGATAATTTAAAGCATGTAAAGAGTACTATAAGTAGTAAAGTTTTTTTCATAGATCGAGGTTGTGGATGGTTTATTGGTTTTTGAGGCTGGTGTCATTTCTTTTTTAAATGATCGTAACCCTGCGGCAAACGCGTATAGCCGTGGTGAACGATCCGGTCCGCCAACCCGGTGTAAAAAGCGGGATCTGTCGGCGCAATGGTAGAAAGGCCGTCAACGTAGCGGTTGTATAAACAAAATAATGCTGCAATCAACAC
>DASUTP010000070.1:0-5253 GCA_036374515.1 Chryseolinea sp.
GCTTCAAACGAAATTTATTCAGTCGTTACATTAATTAGCTAGCCAGAATGCATCTTCAAAACCATAATCGAATAACTTCTTGCGAGTTATTCTGTCAATGATATAATACTGTCCATGTGGATATCTAGAAAACATAATATACTGTCCGTTTGGGGAATACGAAGGGTTATGTGCGTTTTTTTCCAACAATCTCATTTCTCCATTGCTCATGTTCACTTCATAAAGTTTTGCCCAAGAATTAAAAAAGTTATATCGGTAACCCGTTACAAGGAAATGACTTTCGTCCGGTGATAAAACAGGAAATTTAAATCCAGTTTCGGCACTAGGTTGAGCTTTTCTGTCCAAGGATTTGTTGAATTTATAGTCCGGAGATCCGTCCCACAAAAGTCTGTCCTTTTCCAGAAGGGAAATACCATTGTTACTGAACAGTATTAAGCGATAGTCCTTAAAATAGAAGTTGTGAAAATAGTAGCTTTCGGGATTGATTCGATGGTCAAACTTCTTATCGCCCCTCTTCTCCAATGGTTTAAGCTTAGTAATTTCATACTTCTTATTAAAGATTTCTTCATTTTTTGAATATAGACAGATAAGTGAATCGTTTTGGACCATCACATTTACAAGCTTCTCATTGGCCCAAAGTGTTGTATCAACGATTGTTATTTGTCGCGATGGAACATCGCATATAAGTATCCTATTGTCGGCCCTATAAATAACTTTTGTTTGTCCGTTGCAACAAAATACTACAAGGCAGAAGCACAATAATGAAAGATATTTCAGTGAATCTAATTGAGTTCTAAACATTCGATATGGATGATAACGTTACGAACGAATCTCTCCGGCGCATGAGCTACAACATTCCAATATACGCATTGCGCATATCCTTATAGCAGATAAGCGTATTGCGTATATTCCCTTTTTGTAAGAAAGGTAATCCCCAAAGCATAATCCTAAATCCTCATCGCTGCACCCACGTGCTGTAAAATTTTAATCCTTCGCCACCTTGCACCCAGACCAGGCTATTGCTCCCGCAAGGAAGTCACAGGATTGATCAATGCCGTAATCACCGTTTTGTACGCAACAGTAGCAATGGCGACAATAAACAACAGCCCTATGCAAATCCCCAGGGTCATAAAATTAACCGGTAAGTAATATTCCCAGATCGCATCCATCATCTTGTCGGTCATAAAATATCCCAACCCGCTGCCCAGCAGTGAAGCCACTAACAAAATAATAAAAAATTCCGCGTTGATCACCCGCGCGATGTTTCCGCTGGAAGCGCCTAATATCTTTCGCACGCCGATTTCCTTCATTCGCTTAAGAATGTTCAGGGAAACCAAAGCAAAAAGCCCCGTCGCCGACATCCATGCGGCGATAACGCCGAGAAATCCAAAGATCCTGACGGCGTTGGCGTTGATCATTTGTGTCGCGTACATATTGCCATCGGTCGTGTTTCCGCTGTACAACGTATTCGGAGAAATTTTTTTCCAGGTTTCCTTCATATACGCGTCGACGTCCAGGAGATTTTCAGGTGCAGTACTTACCACGATTTGTGTGTATTGCTCCGGTCCCACATAACGCAGCATTACCGGCGCTGCCGCTTTCCAAAAGCCATCCGTCAGTATGTCGCCCACGACACCCACGACGTACAATTGAATACTGTCCCGCCACAGCAGCCGCTTCCCAACGGGATTTCCCTCTAGCTTGTATCGCGTTACAAACTCTTTCGAGATCAAAACCGATTCGTTCTTATCCGTCTCAGAATCTTTTTCAAAATCCCTGCCTTCTACCAGACTAATGTTCATGGCTTTCAGGTAATTATCGCCAATATCAACAATCTCCACCTGGTGCTCGATGCCTTCAAACTTAACGGGCTCCCTATAGTATTTGTCGGACACGTGATTTCTGGACCCTGCGATTACATTAATGTCCTTGTTCATTGCCAGGGCATTGCGATATGCCTCAAATTCATTCTGGCCGCTGACATTTGCCACGATCACGCCGTTTTTCGTATAGCCCAGGTTGTAATCCCGCTGATAGGCCGCATTCCTGATATAGGCAACACCGCTGATGATGCACAGCAGGGAGATTGCAAACTGAAGGGTCAGGAGCGTTCGCGTAAACCAGTTCGTTCCCCCAAATTTAAGCGAGCCTTTTAAAATGCTCACTGGTTTGAACGACGTGATGTAAAGAGAAGGGTAAAGGCCCGCGATGAAAGCCGTAACAATCAATAACAGGAAGAGAAAGGCGAAGAAGAAAATATTCTCGGTATAACTTATGGTCAGTTTTATACCGGGCCACAGATTGTTATAGGCGGGCACAAGCGCTTCTGCAAGTAGCAGCCCTGCCACGAGTGCCATGCAACACAATATGACGCTTTCGCTGAGGAACTGAAAGATCAGCTGGCCGCGCATGCCACCCATCGTTTTCCTGATGCCGATTTCTTTTAGCCTTTTGCCTGATATTGCAATGGACGTATTCGTGAAATTAAAGCAAGCCAGCAGCAACAGGAAAACGGCCATGACGCCGGGTCCAACGACAGCAGAGGGTGGAAATCCCCAACGAAGCTGCTCTCCCCCAAGCCATGTGTCGCCATAAAAATTCGCAGCCAGGGTTTTGAAATCTTGTAAATAATATTCCGTTAGCTTCATATCCTCCCGCGCGATGTTCTGCGGCTCGATGTAGGCTTGCAGTTGTTTGATGATTCCAGGAATCCTTGTTTCATCCTTAATGTGAAGGAAAAGCGTGCTCATGGTTTTCCAGTCGGATTCAAGCTTCAGACTCTCCGGTGTCCCAGTCCAATAATTCTCCCAAAGTGTGATGGCTTCAAACGCAAAGCTTGAGTTCAGCGGTTGAACGGCAAAAACACCACCGATGGTGAACTCCTTTAATTCGCCCTTGTTGATTTGTGTGATCTGCCTGCCAACGACTTGCTCCGTATCAAAATATTTCCGCGCAAGCTCATCGCTGATCAGAATCTGACTCTTATCGTGCAGCGCCGAGAATGTTCCCGCCTTGAGCGAAAAAGTGAACAGATCAAAAAATGCCGAGTCGGCATAGGCTACTGCTGAAGTGAAAACCTCATCGCCGATCCGGAAGTTATTTTGCGCGGAGGTGTACCGTACCACCGCATCCACGTCGGCCATATTTTGCTTTACAACATTTCCCACCGGAGTAGGGGCTACCGCGTGCCGGTTACGTGATCCCTGATAATCCTGCCATGACTGCACACGATACACTTCCGCTGCATTGACATGATGGCTGTCAAAGGTTGAACTGAATTCCCAATTTAAATAAGCTACGATGCAGCATGCGATGGCAATGCCCATACCCAGGACATTGATGAGGATGAAAATCTTATTTTTGACGAAGCTGCGGAAGGTGACGAGGATGTAGTTCTGAATCATAGGGGCGGTGTTTTCTTGTTTGACGATCAACCCGAAGGCAAGGTTACGGGTCGAAGCCGTTCAATTTCCGGAAGTTTTTCGGCCGGAGGGTTTTGGCAAGCCTTGCGTGCAACCGAATGCAACAAACCGTGCAACAAATGCAACAAGAGATATTTGCCAGTCATGTAACTTTCTTAGAGTTAACGATTGCGTTGCTATAATTTGTCCGTTAACTTTAGCTGCTTCAGCATGCATCCGATTTCATTTTTAGCGGCCATTTTATGCATTTTTAGCCATGCTTCGTTGTGTGGTCAAAGCATTGCCGTGGTGGAAGTGCAGTTACCACAGGCAATGAATGGTTTGGCGGTACCCGCCAAAATTGATCTGGATGCAATCACAACGCTGCCGGATGCCCAACTTACTTTAATGGAAGTTCAAGGATCCAAACGAACTCCAGTCCCTTTCCAAATCGAAAACAGGAAATCACGAGCTTTGTATTGGATGGTTGATGGCGAAAGCGATGGTCTGAAAAAACGCACTTATGAATTGATCAAAGCAACGGCGCCAAAAAATTCAAAGCGTATACAAGCAACGAAAAAAGATGGTGTTCTCCTCGTACATTCCGGGCAGAAAAATCTCCTTCAATACAATTTTAAAACTGTCTATCCACCTCAGGGTATTGACACAGCTTTCCGCCGCAGCGCTTTTATTCACCCGTTGTGGACACCAACAGGCAAGGTATTAACCCGCATTCAGCCGCCCGATCACTATCATCACTACGGCATTTGGAACCCGTGGACCCATGTTCTGTTCGAGGGTGATACGGTCGATTTTTGGAACATAAAAGGCAGACAAGGTACCGTACGTTTTGGTAAATTTGTTTCTGTCACGGAAGGTCCCGTGTATGCAGAATATCAGGCGCTGCATGAACATGTTGCCTTCAAAAAAGGGAAAGAGAAAGTGGCGCTGAACGAAGTTCAGACCGTGCGTGTATATCGGCCGGAAGATGATGCAGATAATTACATCGTTGACATCACCATCGAGCTGACATGTGCTTCTTCAAGTCCTTTTTTGATCCTTGAATACCGGTATGCCGGGCTGGGGTGGAGGGCTACGGAAAAATGGAACAAATCGAACAGCGAAGTTCTGACCTCAGAAGGTAAGGTGCGTAAAGGTGCCGATGGTACGACTGCCAAATGGGTCATAATACAGGGGGCTTTGGATAATGAATATGGTGGTGCGGTGATGATGTCGTATCCGGCAAATTACAATCACCCGGAACCATTGCGCATCTGGCCCGAAGAATCAAACGGGGGCGAGATGTTTGCCATGTTCGCTCCGACAAAAACAAAGGACTGGCTGCTGGAGCCTGGTAAGACCTACGAGCTGAAATACAGGTTTAATGTTTTCAGCGGGCATTTTACGAAAGAAAAAGCGGAAAGTGGATGGCAGTACTACAGCACCCCTGCGACAGCGACAGTGAAAATGAATTAATCGATCAACCATAAAATTCTCCCGTGTATGAAAAGCAATAAAAATAAACCTACGGTCTCCAGGAGAAAATTCCTTGAGACTTCCGTGAAAGCGACGGCACTGTCAACGCTTGCCCTGGGCGTTCCATCCATAGTACCTTCCAGCGTATTTGGAAAAAACGCGCCTAGCAATCGCATTAATATCGGCGCCATTGGCACGGGACGTATTTCCCGTGGTCATGATCTGCCGGGAGTATGGCAATACGACTATGCGCAGGTGATCGCTGTTTGTGATGTGGATTCAAAACGATCATCAGAAGGCAAAACATTGGTGAATGACTACTATACCAAACGCAACGGAAAACGTTTTGATGGCGTAAAGGAGTACTCGGACTTTC
>DASUTP010000071.1:0-4408 GCA_036374515.1 Chryseolinea sp.
CGATAGTTTTCAAACCATTTTTCTTGTCGCGGCGGTGTGTATTACCGTATGGCAGATTTCCAGTCAGCTGGGTTTGTCGATGACCGAAATGATTTCAACCATCCGCGAAAGTAAATTCTCGAAGCTCTTTTATTTCGAGGACGTAAACTCACCGATGTATTTCTGGAAACAATTTATCGGCGGAGCATTTATCACGTTGACGATGACGGGCATGGACCAGGAGCTCATGCAGAAAAATCTGACCTGCAAAAGCCTTGGCGATGCGCAGAAGAACATGTTCTGGTTTAGCTTGACGCTGGTAATTGTCAACCTTTTGTTCCTGGTGCTTGGCGCGCTGCTTTATATCTATAGCGAAACGCACCAGCTGCCGATTCCGGCTGCAACGGATGAGCTATTCCCGCGGCTGGCATTTGGCGAGCTGGGATTTGCTGTAGGGCTATTTTTTCTTTTGGGGATCACGGCATCTTCCTATGCAAGCGCCGATGCCGCGCTGGCGGGATTGACAACTTCGTTTTGCATCGATTTCCTGAATTTCAAAAATAAAAATGAGAATCAACGACGACGTGAAAAGTTTATCGTTCACCTGAGTTTTTCATTGCTGTTTCTTGTGATCATCATCGTATTCAAAGAAATCAACGAGCGATCCGTGATAGATGCCGTGCTGAACATTGCCGGGTACACATATGGTCCGCTTCTGGGATTGTTTTCCTTTGGAATCCTCACGAAGCGAAAGGTTAACGATAAATTTGTGCCTCTCATTTGTGTGCTGGCACCGATCCTTTCATATCTGCTGAGTCTGAATGCCGAACGACTTTTCGGGGGCTATAAGATCAGCATAGAGATTTTGCTGATCAATGGCATTCTGACATTCATTGGATTGTTTATAATATCGAAACGGGGACAAGAAGTAACGAACGCATAAAGAGGAAAAGGCCGCCAAAAATGGCGACCTAAACCCGATTAAAACCAACCCCGCTATTTTTAAGGCCTTAGCCTTTTATTTCTTGAGATATTTGAACTCCTGCGCTGAGGATCCCTTGACGACTTTGATGGTGTACATGCCGTGCATGGCGTCGCCAAAATCGATTACCATCTTTCTTTTTTGCAAGCTTTGCGTCGTGATCAATTTGCCGCTCGCATTGTAAATTTCTACCTGTGCCCCAACAAATTCCTTTTCTGTTTTAAGCGTGAAAAGGTTCTTGTAATTCCGGGGCTCCGTCACATCAATCGCTTCAGCCGTTACTCGCGCGCTTGAAGAAATGATCAGTAAAGACACGAACAGAGAGGTTGCAAGTTTCTTCATAATTCAATTCTTGAAACCTTCTAATGCGAACTCCATGCCATTTATTTGGAGCTGAATTTTTCGCCTGTTTTATCCAACAGATGTTTTTAAGATTCAAATTGGGATGAACTTTTCTTAGGCTGGGCGTCTAACGTACCTTCAATTCTTTGGCAGGATCCCAAAAAACGGTATGAAAGTTTTGAACTTTATCTTTTTTGACGGCAACGCCTTCTTTTTCCAGCCGTGATTGCATGGTGTGTGGTGTGTCAAAATGATGTTTGCCGGTTAACAATCCTGCACTATTCACGACGCGATGTGCCGGCAGCCTCCGGGGACATCCAAACATCGCCCAACCGACCATTCGTGCGCTGGATTTTACGCCGAGAAAATTAGCGATTGCGCCATAACTTGTCACTCTTCCCTTCGGGATAAGTCTGACAACTGCATATACATCGTTAAAAAAATTACTTTCGGCGCTCTTCTTTTTACTCTGAGTCATGATCACAAAATTTCATTGTTAACTTTGCGTTTTAAACTATTAAAAAAACTTGTGAAGTATTTTGTTTTTGCTTTTCTGTGGCTGTGCAGTTCGATCACCTACAGTCAAAATGAATCCTCCTTTATATTTCCCGACTCCTCCGGATGGAACGTGCTCAACGAAGATGAGGTTTTATCATTCCAGGTAAGGAGCACAAACACGGAGCACGTTGAATTTTCAGTGGAGGGCGCGGACGGCTTGAATATTCATTTCGATTCGGTGGGGAATTTCAGCTGGAAGCCTTCCTTTGATTTGGTTGATCGGGTAACAAAGCAAAAAGACATCGTTTTAATTTTTCAGGCGGAGCTGAAGGATGGCAAACGTGAAAAGCAAGCGGTGACTTTCACCGTGCATCACGTAAACCGGCCACCGCAGGTTGAGGAGCTTCCGGTTTTTTATGTCAAGCAATCAAACCTGAATACGTTTCAAATCCCGACCGAACTGGTATTTGACCTCGACGGCGATCCGCTGGTGTTTAAGCCGATCGCCTTGCAAATGCCCGAAGGCTCGAATCTTTCATCGCTGGGACAATTTACCTGGACCCCTTCGAGGACGCAGTTTTCCCAGCTAAAAAACAATCCGCTGGTGATCGAATTCATTGTTCAGGATCAGCCGGACAAAGCGGAGGCGACGGGTAAAATCAGGATTGCTCAGACGCAACAAGACCTGCCGTCGGAAATTCTCGTCGTTCCGGGGGACTCATTGTTTTTCATCAAAGAAGACGAGACCATCAATTTAAAACTTTACATCTCGGACCCCAACGGTGATGATAATGTACGGAGCGTTGGATTTATTCCTGCGGATGTTCGCGTTCCTACTCAATCCATGAAAGAAAATACACCCCTTCAATATGAGTTTACATGGATGCCGGGTTATGATTTCGTGGATGACACGCAAACTGCCATCACTACGGAAATGATATTTTTTGTGCTTGATAAATCGAATAACCGTACACAAAAAAAGGTAAGGATCAAGGTGGCGGATACCGAGAATATGATCAAAAAGGACGCCCTTCAATTTCAAAAATATCGCAGCAACCTTGTCGAAGCATATTTGTTGATCGAGCAGCTTGATGCGAATCAAAGGGCGTTAAATCAGGATTACAAAAAAGCAAAAAAGGGAAAGAAGAATCGGTCGATCGTGAATGCATCACTTGGTGCCGTTACCGGATTTACGCCGGTGTTTGTTGAGGGCGATCAGTCGAAGGTAGTATCGGGTATTGGTGGCACGACCGTATTAACCCTGGGGACACTGGAGGCAACGGAGGTCATTGGCCGTTCGAAGGAAAACATTCTTGAGAAGATCAAGATCGGCATCGACATCCGGAATCGGGTTCAGTCGCACGGCGACGAATTTGCGCGGAAGTTTGCATTGAAGTCGGCGCGGAGAAGTTATGAATTCGAAAAGGAGATTGAAAAATTCCGGACTGTCTTGAACGACCAGCGGATTGTTTTGCTGGAGTTGGACGCCTACTCGAAAAACACGGCGAAAGTAAGTGATCGGGACATAAAAAAGGGTTTTGTGGATTATGCCGACGATGGCCGTTAGAAAGTTGTATTTGAGATTTGGCAAGAAGGCAGAAACCTATACATTTGCACTCCCAAAATGACCGTTTTTGGGCTGAATTCCGTTTAAAGGTGTCTTGACGCAAGGGTAGCTTTTCGGCAAGAGGTGGCCGAAAACGTTAGGAGAGGGTAAATAAAGAGGAGTGTCCCAAAGGGATGCCTTTGGCGGCAGAGCGGTCGACCCAAAGGGATCCCTTCGGGAAATGCGGCCCCCGAAGGGGTGCCTTTGGCAAAAGCCGAAAGTAAAATCAACGAAGGGTAGACGACCTTGGAAATTGCATTACTTCGAGGCATTTGAAACAAAAAGTGAGGCTATTAAAAGAGAATTGTTTTTCAAATCGATAGAAGGCTATCAGTATTTAAAAAACAATTCAATTACGTAGTGATACAGAGGAGTGGCAGAGCGGTCGAATGCGGCGGTCTTGAAAACCGTTGAGCTGCAAGGCTCCGGGGGTTCGAATCCCTCCTCCTCTGCAACAGAATCCATTCAGTGGCCACGCCGTGAGGCGTGGCCTTTTGTTTGAAGCGGAACGAGCCGAGACGTTGCCGGGTTTTAATCGAAAGAAGAAATTATCTGGTCTCGGGCGAGAGGCTGCTTCAAAAAAAAAGTGAGCGGAGCGAACCCTGGATGGATTCTATTGACACGCCCCCGTTCAGGGATCACGTCTCGTAATCCCTCCTTAGCCACCAAACTGAGATCCGCTTTTTTATAGTGCGCATCTTTCGCGCCAGGAAATGCGCGCGTTGATTAAGCTTGTGCGTGGCGCGATTGGACATTACGATCATAATCCCCTGGCTAAAGCCAGGGGCCTTTGTGATGGGTCCGTTGGTTTCACAAAGACAAAGCGAGAAGTTGAGAGACCATTCCTTGTTCAGGAAGAACTGAACAGGATCATCGAGAAAACATTTCTCATGCCTCGCATGAGTCAAGTGAGAGATATTTTTATTTTCTGTTGCTATACCGGTCTTGCCTATGCTGATGTCGAAAAATTAACGCGAGAAGAAATTACCACCGGCATTGAC
>DASUTP010000072.1:0-9297 GCA_036374515.1 Chryseolinea sp.
GCTCTTCGATATTCAAAGCATTATACGAAGCTTCAAGATTCTTCAGGTCCGATACAATAGTCGTAATCGGCTCGGTTTGCTCTACGTTCGATAACATCTTCAGGAGGTCAGAAACCGACTTTTTCTGTTCCAACACCACCCTGATAAGCGGGGTAAGCACCAGATTTCTTGAGTCGTCAGGTAAAAGATCCTTGGGATAGCTTTTCACTAACCCGGTAGATATGTAAAGTCCTTCTACGAAGCTGCCGGTTACAACCAACGCTGACAATTTATTCCGGTTGTCGTCTGCCAAGTAATTTTCTGCTTTCTTGATTGTACGATCAAGGAGGCGGGTTAATGAGTCTTTGTTGGAAATATTAGCCTCGAATTTTTGAAGCACTTCTACGTCAAATGACCCAATGATACCTAAGTTATCAGCCAGGGTTTTAGTGGAATTAAGGTAATCGATCGCTTCCTGAGTCTTATCGTACGAGCTCAGGTATCCAATGTCCGCAGCATACACACCTAGATTAAGCGCAGCCTTATCGGTACGTGACGCATACTGGTCGACTTTTGTACGTGGATTTACCAGGCTTTCATTAAATTCAGCCCCAGTAGCTTGTAATAAATAGGGAATTTCTGAAGGAGATGGAATATTATAGATGACTTCTTCTATCTGTTCTTTCAGGCTCTCTTCGGCTTCCTTGAATTCAGATGAGTTCTTATCCTTATCGCTACTGGAAGACCCGCAAGAGGCCAAACCTATGGCTATCAGGGTACTAAAAAGTAAATTAATGGGGTGCTTAAATTTCATGGTTATGCTTAGGTTTAGAGTTCCAATTTTAACATATTTTTCAAAGGATTAAAACCAACATTTATATTTTAAGTGATTTTTTCTCCTTTTGACTACTTTTTTATTAAGTTTATTCATGCACCTTTGAAGAACAGTTATGCCAAGACTAGTAGATAAGACGGTGTTGATCGATGATAGTGATATCGATCTCTTTATTCAGCGAAGATTTTTGGAAGTTTATGATTTCTCGAACGAGCTCTTGCTGTATAAATCCGCAGACGAAGCTTTGAATTGGTTGAAAAATGCAAGCCAGACACAGGCCCCGGACATCATATTCCTGGATTTGAACATGCCTGAAGTCGACGGGTTCTCCTTCCTGAAAAATTTCAAAGACCTGCCGGATTTAATCAAAACAAAGTCCAAAATAGTGGTATTGACCAGCTCAAACAGCGCTAAGGACCGGTCTCAGGCGTTCACCTTCCCAAATGTAATTCAGTTTATAACCAAGCCTTTGAAGCAATCTGACATTGAAGACTTGAAAAAGCTCATCAACCACAGCGAATTTAGCGGTCAAGCCAATCTTTGAACTCCTGAACGCGCTCGCGGGCCACAATGATATCCGAATCATCCGACCCTTTCAGAACCAGTTTTAGACGGCTGTTCGTATAACTCACCATATCCTGAATGGCCGCAGCCGAAACGATGTATTTTCGGTTAATACGGAAAAATTGTTCCGGATCTAGCGTCTCCTCCAGTTGATCCAGGGTAAAGTCTAATATGTGCTTGCGGCCGTCGGCAATCACAGCAAAGGTTGCCTTTTCCAGACTTAAAAAGTACCGAATGTCGCTTACTTCAATGGATCTTAGGTGCTCCCCTACCTTTAAGACAAACCTTGTTTTGTATTTCCGGGTAAGCATTCTCACGGCCTCGCCAATGTTCGACAACATTTCTGTAGTTTGATCGCTGGCCCGTGAAAGAGCGTTTAGCTTTTGCAATGCCCGGTCCACATCATCCTTATCCACCGGCTTGAGGATATAATCTATACTGCTTACTTTAAAAGCCCTTAGGGCATAAGCATCATAGGCTGTGGTAAATATGACGGGCGATTGTACCTGGCATTGTTCAAATATTTGGAAGCTTATCCCGTCAGCCAGCTGGATGTCCATAAAGATCAGGTCGGGAGAAGGATTTTCCCTCAGCCACGTCACGGAGCCTTTAATCGAATCTAACCTTGCCACTATCGTAATACCCGGCAGCAATTCCTCTATCAAAGACTCAAGGCGTTTGATGGCCTCCGGTTCATCCTCTATGATTAATACTCTTTTGATCATGTTTGAAAAATCAGCGGCAATCGCACGACAAATTTTTGATTTTCGATCACTTCTATTTTTTTGTCAGTGAGAAATTCATATCGCTTTCTAATATTTTCCAGGCCTACCCCAGGGGATGCCTCTATCATCTCTTTTTTAAGCTGCAGATTATTCTCTACCACAATAAAATCGGCGTCGGTATAAATATCGATGGTGAGCGGTGACTGCTCTGAAATGATATTGTGCTTGATCGCATTTTCAACCAACATCTGCAACACCAGTGGCGGCACCATGGATTCTTTTTTATCCAGCGAGACCGTGAGTTTTAATTTTTTACCAAACCTGATCTGCTGAAGGAACAGGTACGAGCTCAAAAATTTTTCTTCCTCTTCCAACGGAACGATCTCTTTATCACGCGTATCCAGAAGGTATCGATATACCTCCGACAGCCGTTTTATGAATTTAGCCGCCTTGTCCTGATCTTCGTACACCAGGTTCGTAAGCGCATTTAGCGAATTAAACAAAAAATGCGGGTTAACCTGACTACGGAGGCTTTCGAACTTTGCTACAGCGCTTTCGCGCTTGAATTTCTCTGCATCGATCGCGTTCTGACGCCATTTGAAAAGAAAGGACCGGCTTGTGAGCAACGTCGTTATAACTAACGTTATGCCCACACTCATGTAGATCGTTTTCGAAATGGCCCCGAGATTTAAGTCTGAAAACAACTCCGTGAGCCTCATCACAATATAAATGGTCGGAACGGTGTAAACTGTCATTACAATTAGCCCGACGATGATTCTTTTTACCGGATGTTTGGTCCAATCAATTTTTTCGTCCAGATATTCGTGAAGATATTCATTGCCGAACCACATCAGCGCCCAACAAAAAATTGTGAGCGCGGAAACCGAAAAAAAATAGCGAGGGGAACTGCGGCACGACGTGCAGACCACAAGGGTCATCGCTACTCCTCCGAGCACGAGCCAGGGTAACAATGAAATACGCTTCTTCAGGTAGGTGGCAAATGACATTCCCTATGCTTTGTTGATGGCCGTCATCTTTTCACGCGCGCTTTCCGGCAAACGGATTCCAAAGTAATACACCCATCCCACAAAGAAAAATTGAAGTGGCACGCGGAAGTATAAATAGGCCAGGCCATTTTCCATGCCTCCTAAATGAACTCTCTTAAGCGAACCAATGACATTTGCCGGCAGTATCAGGCAAAAGAAGATTATTAAAATGATTGCCGTCCATTTCGAAGAGCGCTGCCATACCAGACCAACTGCAAATGCAAGTTCCATCAAGCCTGTAAGATACACCAGCTCGATTTTATACGGCAGAAATTCCGGCATCATCTGAACCATTTCTGATTGTTTCGTAAAATGAGAAGCACCGGTAAAAAGAAGCATGACAGCGATGGCCAGACGACCAATCATGCTTATGCTTAGGAAACCTTTCAAGCCATAGGTGTTAAGCGACCAAAGCAAGAAAAATGTAAGGAGCATTATTATCAGTGTCGACATAAGTTTCTTATGATTACTCATTGAAATTAAAAGGCGGGGATCACAGTTCCATAAGCCAGCTTCGAACTACGATCCCCCCAACTGTTATTTGCACTTGCGATCCGTCTCCTCCGCCATGCCTTTCCCCCATTGGGGCGCCAATGGATTGTCAGATTTGAACGTGGCAAACTTTTCCAGCGCAGCCGTATTTGTGGAGCATGCTTCCTTTGTAGATGATCCCAGGAAGTCTGCTGTTCCGTATTGTGTTTGCGCTACAAGGGCAAGTGCCCGCGGATTCTCAGGGTTTAAGGAGAGCGCCCGACCAAGCGTTTGCATTGCCATCCCAGAATATTGCTGGCCACGGGTCGCGGGATTCACAGTTATCCTTATCATGTGGACAAATCCCTCCAGGGCGAAAATTTCCGATTCCCTTTCTGCAAGCTTTTTGGCCTTTTCCACGGCAATAAGCGCCTGATCAAGGTGAGAATCTTTTTTCGTAGCATCTTGTTCGCGATATGCGATCATGATGTTTCCGAAAGCTGCATAGTAGTAAGGTTCCCATTTTGTTTTTTCCGCTGCAGCAATTCGCTCCAGCGCATTAACAGCGCCCTGTAGATCCGGTATAGCCTGAGCGGTGTAAACGGTTTGAATGTTTTTCGCCATGGCCTCCGCATATTGATTGTCGTTGGCGTCAACTGTATTTGCACAGGCAAACACAGCGATAAAAATTGATGCAATGATACGTGCTTTCATAATTGTATGGATTTTGAAGTTTTAAAATATTTATTTATGTTTTTATTAACCGTTATAAGCTGGGCAATTGATTTATTGATTTGTCTTTGGATAGCGTTATAAAAATCCCAATGAACAGGAAGCGCGGTGCAGGCTGACGTATTGCCCTACCGTTAAATGATCCGTCAGCCGATGGAATCCTGCTGTATTCGTAACCGAATATGTTATCGCGTCCCAGCACATTGGTACATGAGAAATAAACAATTACGGACGTGGTGGGAAGATAGCTCCAGTTAAAACTGACGTCGGCATAATTCGGCGTCATGCTTTGATTAAAGGAGCTGGTGTTGGGATCGTTGTATGGTCTTCCGGAGGTAAAGGAATACGTTACACCCAGTTGACTTTTGATATTTTGGACAAAGTATTTTGCAACCACGGAAACATTATGCCTGGAGGCAAATGCGGGGGTCGCTTCATGGGGAAAGTCCAGGTAGTTGCGTTTCGTGTTGAGGTATGAGTAAGAGACCCAATAGTCCAGACCACTAATGGACTGGTTGTCGCGCCAGAACAGTTCTACACCTTTCGCATGACCGTTCCCTTCGTTGGTTAAGTTCGCGGCATCCGAATATTTGATAAGGTCTTCATACAATTTATAATAGGTCTCAATACGAAAGGTGCGTTTGTCTTTTATAAACTGATAATTGAAAATGTAATGGGTTGCTTTTTCCTGGTCCAGCAAGGGATCAATTTTGACGAATTCGTTTTTTGCCGTTTGCCTGAATTTTCCATAAGCGAGAGAAATTTGTGCGTCACCGCCGACTTTATACGCAAGTGAAAGCCGCGGGTCGACGCTGATTTGCTGCGTGAGATTTGCATGTTCAAATCGACCGCCCCCTCTGACGACAAAATGATTGCTGGCATATAGATCCGCTTCCATAAAGGCCGCGCTGATGACCTCCGAAAAAGAGTATGGGATTTCGCGAGCGTCCGGTTTAAATGTCTGGTCGTAATTCCGGTGTATTAATTCAATACCCGACTTTAGCTGAACGTGGTCCGAAAGCGAGCCATCCGCTACCGCTTTTAAATGCAAGCTGTTTTGCAGCTCATCGACCGCCGTATGTTCAACCAGCGACTTGTCGCCGATGCTTGTAAAAGAAACGCCGCCGTAGGCGGACCAATTATCATTTAATCTACTCTTGTAGAAGCCATTGACATATTGATATTCATTGGTCAATTCGTAACGTACCTTTTGGCCGGGATGGTCAATGCTATGCTGATACAATGAAAAGTTCGAGCGATTGAAGTTTCCATAAAATTTAAACAAGCCGTGCTTACCAACCTCCTGCCTAAGCGCGGCACTCGCCTCCGTGGACACTGGCGCATGTTGCCAATCAACTTCCTGGTCAATCAAGCCGACATAGGGCCGCAGGTTGGTGTACTGGACTTTGCCCCCCAGGGAACCACGCTCCCAGACCTGAGTATGACCGACATCCCCTCCCACCGACAATATGCCAAAATCCGTCCGGGTGAGTTCACCTTTGTCTTTTGAGTCCAACACCAACGCAGATGAAAGCGCCTGTCCATACTCGGCCGAGTACCCTCCTGTGCTGAAGCTTGTGCCTTTGAACATAAAAGGAAGAAATCGTCCGCGTGACGGAGTATTTGGGGCTGACGGCCCGTAGGCGTCCAGGACCACCAGTCCGTCAATGAACGTCCGGGTCTCGTTTCCATCGCCACCACGAACGAATAAACGGCCGCTTTCACCAACTTTTTGCGTTCCGGGCAGGGTATTAAGAGCGCCGGCAATATCTGCAGTTGCCCCGGCCGTTGTAGCAATGTCTATGGCACGAAAAACGGTTCGCCTGGCAGCGTCGCTGGCTGTGAATGCGCCAGCTGTGATGGTAACCGCCTGAAGTTCATTGATTGACTCAACCAATTTAATGGTCAAGACAAAACTTTCATTTTTAATTTCGATTTCCTGCGCAAACTCTTTGTATCCTATAAACCTTGCCACCAGCAAGCGTTTCCCCTGCTCATGTGTGTCGAATGAAAACCGGCCGCTGGCATCGGTGCTTGCCCCGTCGTACGTACCGGTCAGAAAAACATTTACGCCAGGTATTGCTTCGCCAGCGGCGTCAGTGATTTGACCCGTTATTTTGACCTGCCCAAAAAGTTGCGCGGGTAACATGAAAAGCAGTGAAAGTAAAATTCTCATAATGGGCTTGATGGCATTTACACGTCAAAGGTTCCACGCTCCGCCGGCCTTTCTAAAAAGTAGTTACTGAACTGTTGGATGGGCCGGATGAGCCGTTGGAATCGAGGTCCTAATTTTTCTGGCAGACGCCCTGAAAGCTGAAAAAAGATGGTTTAGATTGTTATTTTTGCAGGCTTGAAATAGCGAGGAGACTATTAAATATCCGATCCATGGCCGATTACAGCAAAGAGGAGATCAAACGTATAGAGGAAAAGTGGCGAAATGAATGGCGACAGCGGGGTGTTTACAGGGTTGAAAATCAATCGGATAAACCCAAATATTACGTTTTGGACATGTTTCCTTATCCGTCGGGCGCCGGCCTCCATGTAGGCCACCCGCTGGGATACATTGCATCCGATATCGTCGCCCGTTTTAAAAGATTGAAGGGTTTCAATGTTCTTCATCCCATGGGCTTTGATGCCTTTGGATTGCCCGCCGAACAATATGCGATCGATCACGGAATTCATCCGGCAGTATCGACGGCCCAAAATATTCACAACTTTAAAAATCAACTGGAAAAGATTGGCTTCTGCTATGACTGGAGCCGTGAAGTTCAAACGTGCGATCCGAAATATTACAAGTGGACCCAGTGGATATTTCTACAGATTTTTGACAGCTGGTTCAACAGGGCAAAAGGAAAGGCAGAACGAATCGACGAGTTGGTGAAAATATTTGAACGGAATGGAAACGTCGATCATCCCTTCCCTAACACAAAATTCCTTGTACCGGGATTAGAGAAGGAAGTTTTTAGCGCCAGTGAGTGGAAATCATTCGATGAGAAAGTTGTTCAGGAAATTCTGATGCAATACCGGTTGGCCTACCTGGCATATACAGACGTAAACTGGTGTGAAGCTTTGGGCACTGTACTCGCCAACGATGAAGTGATCAACGGCGTTAGTTATCGCGGGGGATTTCCCGTCGTTAGAAAACAAATGCGTCAGTGGAGTCTGCGCATCACCGAATATGCCGACCGTTTATTAAGCGGTCTCGGCCAAATTGACTTCAGTGATTCCATGAAAGAAATCCAACGCAATTGGATTGGAAAAAGTGTGGGCGCAAGAATCACGTTTAAAGTAAAAGCCGAAGCGGGCGAACAGAAAAACCTCGTGGTTTTTACAACGCGTCCGGACACTATTTTCGGAGTAGACTTTATGGTGTTGGCACCTGAGCATGAGCTGGTCAAGGAAATCACGAGCGAAACGCAGGCTGGTGACGTTGAAAAGTATTTAAAATATGTGGAGAGCCGTTCCGAGATCGACCGGATGGCCGAAGTAAAAAAGATAACGGGTGCTTTCACGGGTGCTTATGCGTTGAATCCTTTTAACGGACGCGAAATTCCTATATGGATCAGCGAGTATGTGCTGGCGGGGTACGGCACCGGCGCGATCATGGCTGTACCTTGCGGCGATGAGCGCGATCATAAATTTGCAAAACATTTTAACTTACCCATCACCAATATTATCGGTAAGCATTACAACGGGGTTGAAGCAAATCCGACAAAAGATGCCATTCTCGAAAACTCCGATTTTCTCAACGGAATCGTCATGCACACTGCTATTGATGTAGTAGTTAACAGACTGGAAGAGGAAGGCATAGGAAAACGACAGGTAAATTATAAGATGCGCGACGCGGGATGGAGCCGGCAGCGCTACTGGGGGGAACCCTTTCCTGTGGTATATCACGAGGACATCCCCTATGCCATGAGCGAAGCGGACCTGCCTCTGGAATTGCCGAAGTCCAATAATTTTAAATCTGCCGGCAACGGCGAAGGGCCGTTGGCTAACCTGAAGGAATGGGTGTTCTTCGAACCTGGTAAAAAGCGTGATACCAACACCATGCCTACACACGCGGGCGCTGCGTGGTATTTTCTGCGTTACGCGGATCCGCATAACGACAAAGAGTTCGCCGCTCGAAAAGCACTGGACTACTGGAATCAGGTGGACGTTTATATCGGCGGATCCGAGCACGCGGTGGCGCACCTGCTGTATTCGAGATTGTGGGTAAAAATTTTACACGATCTGGGCTACTTGAATTTTGACGAACCTTTTAAAAAGCTCATCAACCAGGGCAAGATCACCGGCGATTCAAGATTTGTATACCGGATTCGCGGAACGAACAAGTTTGTGTCTGCTGGCTTGAAGGATCAATATGAAACCGATCCGTTACACGTCGATGTCAACATGGTTACGGGCCTGGAATTAGACACGGAGGTATTCAGGCATTGGAAACCTGATTTCCACAATGCCGAATTTATACTGGAGAATGGAAAATATATTTGCGGCGCCGCAATCGAAAAGATGAGCAAATCGTATTTCAATGTTGTCAATCCCGATGACATTATTGAAAACTACGGTGCGGATACACTACGAATGTATGAAATGTTCCTGGGACCTCTGGAGGTTTCCAAACCCTGGAATACCAATGGTATTGACGGCGTTTTCAAGTTCCTGAGAAGGATCTGGAACCTGTTTCATACAACCAGCGGGGAGTTCCTGGTAACTGAGGATGAGCCAGCTCCGGCCGAATTAAAAGCACTGCATAAGGCGCTGAAAAAGGTGGAATACGACATCGATCACTACTCATTCAACACCACCGTGAGCGAACTTATGATTTGCAGCAACGAATTGAGCTCTTTAAAATGCAATAAGCGATCTATTTTAGAACCGCTGATCATCGCGCTCGCTCCCTACGCACCACACATCACAGAAGAACTTTGGGAAAAGCTTGGGC
>DASUTP010000073.1:0-6877 GCA_036374515.1 Chryseolinea sp.
TTGGTAATATCATAGCCGCTCACATAATCGATTGCAGTTCATTTTTGCTGATGTTACGTATTGGATTGGCAAGTCGTCGAGGCAAACCAGACATCAGCCGGGTTCACTCCGTCGACGAAAAGTATCAAATCAAAGATTCACCAACGGGTACAGTACATAAAATACCTTTTTGACATTTGATGGATTTGCACTAATTAGCCCTTGCCAGAAAAAACTAACCAAAAATTACATGAAGAAATTAATCCTTAAATGTCTGTTCATAGTCTCGTTGATCTCGCCCGCATTAAGCGTTTGCGGGCAGGAAATCGGCATCCAGATGGGAAGCATGCGAAAAATGTATTCCGAGGGGATGCCAGCCGTCATTGCAAAGCTTAAGGAGCTCGGCATCACTGAAATCGAAGGGGGCGGCGGCCGAAGTATGGACAGATCGGCTTTTAAAAAATTGGCTGAGGAAAATGGCATGAAGATCATAGCCACCGGTGCAGGCTTCGACAATCTTCAAAACAAGGATAGCCTCCAGAAAATTATTACAAATGCCAAAGAGCTGGGCGCTCAAAATATCATTTGTTATTGGATTCCACACGACGGCGATAACTTCACATTCGCCGACATGAAAAAAGGAGTGGAAGTTTTTAACGCCGCCGGTAAGACACTAAAGGAAAATGGGTTATCATTCTGGTATCATGCTCACGGTTATGAGTTCCGCGAATATCCTGAAGGAAAAGGTACTCTTTTCGAATACATGATGGACAAGACCAATCCGGATTACGTCAATTTTCAAATGGATGTATTTTGGATGAAAAATCCTGGCCAGGATCCGGTGGCACTGTTGAAAAAATATCCGACCCGCTGGAAGAGCTTGCATTTAAAAGACCGCAGGATCGGCACTCCAAACAACCAAAACGGTCGACAGGACAAGGAAAGCAATGTTGTGCTTGGCACGGGCGATGTCGGCATTGCGGAAGTCATGAAGACGGCAAAACAAATCGGGATAAAGCACTATTTTATAGAGGATGAATCCTCGCGTGCACTAGAACAGGTTCCCGCCAGCGTCGCCTATCTAAAATCGCTTAAATAGTTTCCGGGTTAGGTTGAACTTTAAGGTTCGAAGTTGTTTTGTGTAACTTCGGATTTTGATCCAACTCATGCATACCTCGTTATTTGGGATTTTAACTGCTGTAATTTGGGCTGCCGCGGATATTTTTATCGCACAGTCCACTAAAACCATCCGACCGGTTTTCGGCGCAGCGCTTGTAAGCCTGATCGGCACGGCAATTTTTTGCGTTTACTACCTGCTGTTTATTCAAAGCCAGATCCCTGCAAATATCTCAGGCGTTGCGTGGAGCGCAGTGTCGGGGGTTTTTATTTTTATGGCGTCTGTATTCTTTTTTAAGGCGCTACACGGGGGCCCGATTGGCCTGATCAGCGCTTTGTCGAGTACTTATCCAGCAATAACACTGATTGTGGCGATCACGATGTTTGATGCTGCCCTGAGCTTAAGGCAAAGCATTGGATTTGCAATGGTTATTGCAGGAGTGGTAGCCGCGGCGGGATTTCATACCTCCGCACCGTCAACGGAAAAGTCAGGCGCCGCCGGAACTTTGATGGCGCTGCTGGCAGCACTCTCCTGGGGTATAGGTTATGGACTACTGGCCGAAGGTGTAAAATTATTGGGTTGGCAGGCGGCAAGCCTTGTTCAGTTTGCAGTGCTCGGCACTTGTTGCCTGGCGCTGATAATCCTTACGCTAAGGCGGTACCAGATCGATTTAGCAAAAATGAAATCGGCGGTAAAAAGTCCCTTTATTCTCGGTTCGGCCGTCACGCAGCAAGGTGGGGCCATTCTCCTGAACATTGGCCTGCATAGCGATGCAAGCGGAGGCTCCATCGTCGTAGCGCTCTCTTCCTGCTACCCAATACTCACAACGATAATGGCCTATTTTCTTTACAACGAGAGAATTCCCCTTCTGGCGCTGGGAGGTGGAGCGCTCGCCATCGCTGGGATCGTGCTGTTGTCAGTTTAAAAACCTTACGTTTGAAGATTTAGATTTAAAACAGTTTTAGGGGGAAGTTTGACCTATAAAGTCATGTAAATTCGGAAAAATTAAAATATTTTATGACTATCGAAGACATCAAATCCATTTGCACAAAACTCCCTGCCGTCACCGAAGACATAAAGTGGGGCGCAGACCTCTGCTTTTGTGTGGGAGCAAAAATGTTTTGCGTTACAGGCCTCGAACAAACACCCGTCGGCGTATCGTTTAAAGTAACGGATGAAGAATTTGAAGAAGTATCGGCCCGGCCTGGCTTTCGTCCCGCCGATTATGTTGCGCGTTATAAGTGGGTAACGGTCGAAGATGTCGGAAAGATCTCAAAAAAAGAGTTGGAAAAATTTATCAGGCAGTCGTATGAACTCGTGAAGGCGAAACTGCCCAAGAAGGTTCGGGAGCAAATAAAATAATTTGTGATCTTTTTCAATAATGTGGTTAAGATGGTTCTGAAACATATCATTGCTTTACTTTTCGTCACCGCTTGTTTTAAACTCTCCGCGCAAACAGATTCCGTCTACCTCTGGCCAAATGCAGTGCCGGGCGAGGCGGGACCAAAAAAAGATCCAGTACCCACTACGTTAGACGACGGCAGCATCCGCGTTGTTGAAGTGACCAATCCCTTCATTGCTGTGTTCGAACCCAAAAGAGATGTAAAAAACGGCAAGGCTATAATTGTTTGCCCCGGAGGTGCCTATGTACGGCTTGCTGTCCATAAAGAGGGATATGCTACTGCCGAATGGCTCGCCAGATTGGGATATACTGCGTTTGTACTTCACTATCGTGTCCCGGAGAAACGCCATGGGGCACTCCAGGATTTACAACGTTCATTGAGATTGGTCAGGCAACATGCAAAAGATTATGGTATCGATCCTCATAAAGTTGGCGCGATCGGTTTTTCCGCAGGTGCAGACCTTGTGGCAAGGTCCGCTATGACGGTTTCACTTCAACCTTATCCCGCCCAAGACAGCAGTGACAAGCTATCTGCCATCCCGGACAGGATGATGCTTATCTATCCAGCGTACCTCGACGGAGGTTCAAATCATTCATTAACACCATCCTTAAAGGCGACGCAAGACACTCCCGACACTTTTATCTTTCAGACAATGGATGATGGAAGTGCTCATAGCGCATTTGCAGTAGCGGCTGCACTGCGGAATGCGAATGCAAACGTAGAGTTACATATGCTTCCAACAGGAGGTCACGGATATGGGATGACGGCCGGTAACAGGGCCGCGGAGGCGTGGCCAAAATTGCTGGAAGTTTGGTTGCAGGACCACTTGTAGCGCTCTGATCTCAGATCTTGAAGAATATTCTTTTCTTGTACAGAAACCAGCACATCCCCCACTCCAATGCAAAAATAAACAGGGATGTTATAATACCCATCAACCCATCGGGCATGTGTATAAGGCTCATCAAACCGTTCGATAACGCGCCGATATATCCATTGAACCATCGGCCGCCGACAATCTCGATAAATAGATAAATGAAAAGTGAATTCATACCTACGACGATAAAAAATTCAACATATCGTTTGTGGTCGCGCAAGTCAATCCACCAATAGAAAAAGCATAGTGCAAGCAAGCACCATCCACCGGAAGCCAGAACAAAGGAAGAAGTTGCAATGCGCTTGATGATCGGAGTTATGGATATATCCATGAGGTAACCGGCAACCAAGCCAATAAAGCCGGTTATCAACAGCCATTTCATTTTCTCTCCGGCGGTCGCCCCTGAAAGCAATAGCTTGCCTACCAACGCTCCCCATATTGTATGCGCCGCGGTCGGAATGCAGTTGATCGCAACCCATCCGCCTCTGTTGATCTTATTCATCAGCACCAGATCCATGTAGTTTCCGAAGTTGTGCTGATCGGTAAAGGGCTTATCGAAATTCGGGATGTTTGTATACCGGTAAAGAAGTTCCGTCAAAACAAGGAGCCCCAGACTAAAAGCAATTTGCCCCGAATACGACCACCGGAAAATAAAGAATGCAATTAACGTTGTGACCGAGAGCTGTGTAAGCACATCCCATAGTTCAAACGATAGCCCGCCAGGCCTGACGGCGTAGTCCAGTACACCCCAGAAAAATAGCCATCCGGACCTCTTTAAAACTTTGATAAACGATTCGCGCCATGGTACACCCTGCATCTGCTGACGATGCAGGGAATATGCCATTGCAGTGCCCGCCATAAACATGAAGCCTGGTTGAATCAGGTCCCAAAACCGAAGACCATTCCAGGGATGGTGAAAAAACTGTTCAAAAAAAAGCTGAAGGGTATATCCCTCCGTTACTTCATGAAAGTTTTCGTAGAGGCCTACACTTTCAAACATCAACAACACCATAATTAATCCGCGCATAAAGTCAAGCGAAAGCAGGCGGCCTTTCATGAGATCCTGGGTCATAGGTCGGTTCTGATGGTTATCAATTTCTAATTACGATTATTGGAAGAGAAATACAACTCGTCTTTGAAGACAATCGAAAGTTAGAATGCCGCCTATCAACCAGACGTCGTTCTTTTTGCTGCATGCGTTCAATTAAATTTGACGCGGAGCAATGTTATGCGTACTTTCAAAATAACAAGCGACAATCATGAGGATCCTTTACATCATTTTACTGGCGTCGTTGTTCGCCTCCTGCGCTCCCGACCATTATTCAGTCGAAGACTTTGCCAAGGTGAAAAAAATTGATACACACATGCATTTAAATGCAAACCAGCTGGCGCTGGCAGAGCAGGCGCAGGACGACAATTTTCAATTGCTTACCGTAAATGTAGACGTCAATAGCTACCCGTCACTGGAAGATCAAAAGCGTTTTGCTCTTCATCAAAAAAAATCCTTCCCCGACCGCATTGACTTTCTATCGGCGTTCACACTGACGCGTTGGGATTCTGCAGACTGGGCAGATCAGACGATTTCAGATTTAAAAAAATCATTCGAAGAAGGCGCGTTAGGAATTAAACTGTGGAAGAATATCGGTATGACCTACAAGGATGCTTCTGGCCGGTTTATCATGATCGATAATCCAAAATTCGACCCTGTCATAGAATTCATAATAAAAGCAGATAAAACAGTTATGGCCCATTTAGGTGAACCAAAAAACTGCTGGCTTCCGCTCGATCAAATGACGGTCAATAACGATCGTACTTACTTCAAAAATCACCCCGAGTATCACATGTACCTTCATCCGGAATATCCTACATATGACGATCAGATCAATGCCCGTGACCGCTTTGTTGAAAAGCATCCCGACATGCGTTTTGTCGGTGCTCACCTAGGCAGCCTGGAGTGGGACGTAGACGAGCTTGCCAAACGTCTCGATAAGTTCCCGAACATGGCGGTCGACATGGCCGCACGCATCCCCCACTTGCAACATCAAACCATGTTGGATCGCGAAAAGGTCCGTACGTTTATGGTACGGTATGAGGACCGGATCATTTACGCTACAGATTCCGGAATTTCCACTGACTCAAATCCCGAAAACGAAAAGAAGGATTTACACAATACCTGGATCAATGACTGGAAGTACTTTGTAACGGACGAAACTTTAACCTCTCCACACGTCAACGGCGAATTTCAGGGACTAAAACTTCCGAGGGCAACAGTTGATAAAATTTACAGGGAGAATGCCAAAAGGTGGTTTAAGATTGATTAAGGCGCGGTACAGCGTGTTTGGAAAGAGTAGGAGTTCCTCGGTAAAGTCGTGATTACTTTTAAGACGAACGTTATTCGATCGTCATCTGAACACCTTTTGCCGAGCCTTTTACCAGCTCTTTAATGCCGCGCAACGGTATCACTACCCAGTCGGGGCGATTGTTCAGTTCATGATTCAGCTCATGGATTGCCTTTTCCAAAAGGAATGTTGTCACCAGTATTTGAATATCTTCCTTTGAACGGGGGATAAATCCGCTGCCCTTTACAGTTTCCAGATAGGCTTTCATAAAAAACCCGCTCATGTAGTGATACCATTGTTCCGCATAAGGCACTAACTTTGCGATGTCCTCTTTCCGGATCTGGTTATCGAGAAACAATCCGCCATAGGCGGCATAATGAAATGACCGGATCATGCTTGCCACATCCCGCAACGGCGAACGTTTCAGCCTGCGTTCACTATAGCTCCGCGCCGGCTCACCTTCAAAATCAGTAATCACAAAGTCTTTTCCAGTAAATAAAACTTGCCCTAAGTGAAAATTGCCATGGATCCGGATCTTGTCTGTGTCCACTTTCTTTTTATAAATATTCTTGAACAATTTCAAAATCACGTCCTTCATCCCCAGCACCTCTTCTGCTTCCTGGCGAACATCAGGCGCGAGGTTCTTGAGGTTACGATCCTGGTTATTAAATGTTCCCCTGACTAGCGATTGAAATCCGGCAAACAGTGAACGTTGATAATGAAGTGAATAAGCTTCTGGTTTAAAATTTGGGTCATCGACTCCCGCCGCGAGGGCCAAATGCATTTCACCCGTCCGCTGACCGAGCAGGCGCGCGCGTTCCGCTACAGGTGCTTCCAGCAACTCCTTCATCACTGCCGGCATCTGTTCATAGTCGACAGGATCAAAAATACTACCGCTCAACGCGGGATGGTCAAGGACCTGTTGCTGCGATAAGATGCGTTCATTATAATCGTCAAGCCTGTCAAGTATGTAAGTCCATGCATCAGTGCTGTTCTCAATAACTTCCTGCATAATACCGAGCACCATTCCCCCATTTTCATACTTCCACTCAATCGCTCCGATAAAAGCAGGCACATTGTTGAATCTCCCCTGCTTTGTCAGGAATTTATTGATCTCAAGATCAGGATTAACGCCCCGATCCACCTGGCGGAAGAATTTTAGGAA
>DASUTP010000074.1:0-2884 GCA_036374515.1 Chryseolinea sp.
AGAAATAACCTTTCCGTCGGCTTTTCCTGAAAGGGCCTTTGTCGCGACCCCCATTACTTTCCCCATGTCCTGGGGACCTTTCGCTCCTGCCTGCGCAATGATTTCTTTTAATGCTGAGATGATCTCTTCCTGGGAAAGTTGCTTTGGTAAATAACGACTTATTACCTCAAGTTGAAAATTTTCCTTGTCAGCCAAATCCTTCCGGCCTTGTTGTTGAAAGATGTCGGCCGATTCCTTTCTTTGCTTAACAGCTTTTTGAAGCAGTTTATTTTCCGTCTCGGCCGAGACATCTCCCCCGGCGCTTTTATCTGTTTCCGCCAGCAGGATCAAAGATTTAATGGCACGCAGCGCTTCAAGTTCTTCTTTATTTTTAGCGAGCATCGCCTTTTTTATATCATTGTCAATTTGTTGCTTGAGGCTCATAATAATTTTAGTTCGTGTAAATTTCGAAACGAATATTTTATCTGATCAGTTAAATCCACTTCAATCAATTTAATTTTGATATGACTAGACTTAGCGTCAATATTAATAAAATTGCCACACTCCGAAATGCCAGGGGGGGAAATAATCCCGATGTAGTGAGAGCTGCCCTCGACTGCGAGCGGTTTGGGGCGCAAGGCATTACCGTTCATCCTCGACCGGATGAACGCCACATCCGCTACAGCGATGTATTTGCATTAAAAGATATTCTTAAAACAGAATTTAACATTGAGGGATATCCGGACGAACGTTATCTGAAAATAATTCGTGAAGTAAGACCGGCGCAGGCGACACTGGTTCCGGATCCACCCCAGGCAATCACTTCGAATGCGGGGTGGGATACGATTGCAAATGAAACATTCTTGAAGCAGGTTGTTGCAGAAATCAAGGCGAATGGTGTGCGAGTCTCCATCTTTGTTGACCCGATACCACGGATGGTTGAAGGTGCAAAAAAAGTTAATGCGGACCGCGTCGAACTCTACACCGAACCTTATGCACACCAATTTTCCTCAAACAGAGAGTCGGCAATCCAACCATACAAGGAGAGTGCTAAGAGAGCGCATGAAGTTGGACTTGGCGTAAATGCCGGTCATGATCTGTCGCTTGAAAACCTGAATTTCCTTTCTCAGAACATCCCAAATTTAGATGAAGTATCTATCGGACACGCCCTCATCTGTGACGCCTTGTATTATGGATTGGAGAACACGATCCAATTGTACCTCCGGGAACTCAACCGTGTCACGAAATATTTCACCTGACTTTCCGTGCGCCTTCCTATCTTTGAACAAACCTGTTATGAATGAATCTGAAACAGAGACTTAAGGAAAATGATCTTGAACGAATCAAGACCGCAGTTAGAAAAGCTGAAGAAAAGATTTCCGGCGAAATAGTTCCGGTCATCGTCGACCGAAGCGGCGACTACACCATTGCCCTTTATAAGGGAAGTCTGATCGTTGCTTCACTTACATTCGTTTCAATTGTAATACTGGACCGCTTCGTCATCAGGGACGCTGAGAACACGTTGTTTTATGATCCGGTCTTTATTTTACTTATCGTGATTCTAGGGGGTGTTGTTGGTGCAGTGATTCCCCATTTCTCCGATCCGGTGAAACGGCTACTGGTTGCCCGACGATACCAGGATCTGATCACCCGCCAATGCGCGGAAAATGCATTTTTGGAAGAAGAGGTTTTCAATACTCGACAGCGCACTGGGATTATGATTTTCGTTTCCTTTTTTGAGCACGAAGTGATTGTCATGGCGGATAAAGGGATCAATAGAATTGTAGAACAAAAACAATGGGATAAAGTCGTTCAGGATATCATTGCTGATATCAGACAAGGAAAAATAGCGGAGGCCTTGGAAAACGGTATAGCTCAATGTGGGGATATTTTGTTGGAAAAAGGATTTCTAAAAACGGTTGATGACACTAATGAGCTTCGAGATGATCTTCGCGTTTAGAAGGATCTTTCGCCGGCTTTTCTTTGCGTTAATCCTCGTCCTTTATTAGCATGAGAATTTTGCTGACACTACTATTATTTTTTTCGCTCAATGCCCATGGGCAACCAGAAATTCCTCCGCATGGGGGATCTTGGGTGCACGATCAAGCCAATGTGCTTTCAGAGCAATTCAAACGGCAGCTGGAATACGTCCTTCAGGGGGAACGGGATTCGACATCAAATCAGATTGCCGTTTTGTTAATTCCCTCTCTTGAAGGAGGCTCGCTGGAGGACTACTCTTTGCGTGTAGCGGAGGAGTGGAAGCTTGGCAAAGCGGAAAAAGATAATGGCGTTTTATTGCTGATTGTGATCCAAGACCGCCTTATGAGAATTGAAACCGGTTACGGCCTTGAAGGGTCATTAACGGATGCAATGTCAAGCCGAATAATCAGAAACGAGATCGCGCCCCATTTTAGAAGTGGCGATTATGAAAGAGGTGTTGAGGCAGGTGTAATGGGCATTATCCATGCGATCAAGGGCGAGTACACCAACGATGATCCGCCGGCCGATAAGCGGCATGCGAAGAAGTTCCCTTTGTCTACGATAATTATAATTATTATCATTATAATTCTCGCCTCCCGGAGAGGAAGAGGGGGTGGAGGTCATTGGTCTTCCGGAAGAGGATGGATAGGACCGATTGGCGGACTGGGCGGCGGTTCCCGGGGCTGGGGGGGCGGCGGTGGTGGCTTCGGTGGCAGCTTCGGTGGTGGCGGAGGTTTTGGAGGGGGTGGTTCAAGTGGGTCTTGGTAAAGGAATTCCTAACGTAAAATGAGTCTAGCAATCGATAAACGCGGCCAACATCGTGTGATCCACAAACCTGACGGATTTTATGGCACGCCACGGAATGCCTATTGGCTCTTCCTCCTGTGCATGACTTTGACCCTGACGCTATCAAAAGCTCAAAAAT
>DASUTP010000075.1:0-7128 GCA_036374515.1 Chryseolinea sp.
GTATGTGATGCAAAAAGATAAGGAAGTAATAATTTTTGATGTTCTTGGCTTTGCCCTGCTGGGACTCATTCTGTCCGTAACCGCTGGCATTTTTGCCGGATACCTGATACGACAGCCTCAGAAACTGAATCAGCTGGTAAAGGAAAAAACACAACAATTGATTGCGGAGAAAAATCTTTCAGAATCTATCATCAATTCCATGCCCGGTGTATTTTACCTGTGCGATCGCAACGGCAATTATATACGTTGGAATAAAAATCTGGAGTTGGTTTCGGGTTACAGCACGGAAGAACTAAAGCTGATGCATCCGCTGGATTTTTTTCGCGGTGAACAAATCCAAATTATAAAAGACAAAATCACGCAGGTCTTTGATAAAGCAGGCGGGGAGATAGTAACCGAGATTTTTACCAAAGACATGAAAAAGATACCCTATTATTTTACGGGCAGAAGGGTGGACTTCAACGGCGTTGAATATCTGGTCGGTGTGGGTATTGATATTTCAGATCGCATTGGGATCGAAACAAAATTGCGAGAACGTACGGAGGAAATTCAAAAACTTACGGCGTATCTGGAAAAGGTTCAGGAGGAAGAGCGGACGCGAATTGCGCGAGAAATACACGACGAGCTGGGGCAGCAGTTAACATGTTTGAAAATGGATGCATCATGGATGTCGAAAAAAATTTCCCGCGATGAGAAACTCCTTCATGAAAAACTGGCGTCTATGCTATCCGTTATAGATGAAACGGTGAAAGCCGTGAGGCGAATTTCTTCGGAATTGCGACCTGGCATTCTCGATGACCTTGGCCTCATACCGGCGCTGGAGTGGCAGAGTCAGGAATTTGAAAAAAGGACTGGTATTCATTCCATTTATAAATCATATTTGCATGACTTTAATCCCCCAACCGAAATATCCACTAATATTTTCAGGGTATATCAGGAAGCGTTGACAAATATCGCACGCCATGCGCAGGCAACGGAGGTGGAAACGAAGCTGGAAGAAGAGGGAGAGGATGTGGTGCTCACGATCAGGGATAATGGATTGGGGATAGACAAGGCTGAAGCAAGCCGCAAAAATTCGCTGGGGCTTATCGGAATGCGTGAACGAGCGCTGTTGTTTCGCGGAGAGCTTTTCATCGAAGGAGAAAGTCAGAAAGGAACAGTCGTAACTTTAAGAATTCCTTTGGTAAAAGTAAAATCAGATCAGGTATGAATTTTTTGGTTGCCGACGATCACGCTATCGTTCGCAGAGGCCTTGCGCAGATCTTATGCGATGAATTTCCTGCTGCTGTGGTGAAAGAAGTTTCCAACAGCCAGGAAGTTATAGAAGAGCTCACCAAGCAGACCTGGGATGTCATATTGCTGGACATATCCATGCCCGGACGAAATGGTATTGAAACTTTAAAGCAGATCCGGAGTAGCGGGGTAAAGACTCCGGTGTTGATGCTCAGCATGCATTCGGAGGAACAATATGCCATTCGTGTTCTGAAAGCCGGGGCGTCAGGATTTCTAAATAAGGAAACAGCGACAGACGAATTGTTGCTGGCCGTGCGCAAGGTATTATCCGGCCGAAAGTACATCTCCGTGTCGCTCGCGGAAAAGTTGGCCGGGTCGCTGGGAGAAAATGAGGAAAAACCAGCGTATGAAATGCTGTCTGACCGTGAGCTGCAGGTTCTGCAATACATTGCTTCGGGCAAAACCGTCTCCGAAATCGGTGGCGAACTATCGCTGAGCGTCAATACGATCAGCACCTACAGGTCCCGCATTCTTGAAAAGCTTGGGCTGAGCAACAACGCCGAATTGACACGTTATGCCCTGGATAATAACCTGGTCTGATCTCTTGTAGTACAAAGCGCTACACATCTTTCACAAATAGTTCTATTCTTTTTTTTGAGCGTTATGCGGTTCTTTGTGGTCCTTTTTACATGTCAGAAAACAAAACCGCATCGACTTTAAAAGTAATGACCGTTGATGATTCTCCGGTCATAGCAGAAAGGTTGCAGTTCATGCTGAGCGAAATCGATAGCATTGAATTTTTAGGCAATGCATTGAATGTTAGCACAGCGCTCCAGCTCATCGATCAGCGGGAGCCAAACATCGTAATTTTGGATATTCATCTCAAGGAAGACCTTTTGGTGGCCAATGGCGTGCACTTGCTCATTCAATTGCGGAAGAAGTATCCCGAGATGAAGATAATCATGCTTACAAATGTTGCCGTTCCGCAATACCGGAACACCTGTCTGGCGTTTGGGGCAGATTACTTCTTCGACAAGACGATCGACTTTGAAAAAATTCCCGACGTTGTTAAAAAGATCCAGTTGCAGCAATCTCCCGATAAAGCAAAAAAGGGTGCCGGTGCCGAGATTAAGATCCTTCACCTGGAGGATAACCCGGGAGATGCTGAAATCATCTTTAGATATTTGAAAAAGAACGGCGTTAACTGTAACGTCAAAGTCGTCGACACGCAATCCGAATTCAAAAATGCTTTGACTGATTATTGCCCGGACATCGTATTGAGCGATCAAAGCCTGCCCGACTTCAATGCGATTTCCGCGCTGGAGATCCTCAGAAGTTCGGGAATTGAAATTCCATTTATACTTGTAACGGGTGCGGTATGCGAGGAATTTGGCGTTGAAGCGATCAAAAAAGGCGCCGACGACTACATCTTAAAGGATCGCCTCTTCAGGCTGCCGATTGCAGTATGGGGAGCGTTGGAAAAATATCGTATTGAACGGGAGCGGAAAAAGGACGAGGCGGAAAAAGAGCTGGCCAGAAGGAAAATTGAAGAAAGTGAAAGGCAGTACGTTCAACTGGTTCATGATCTGCCGGCAGCTGTCTATACCTGTGATGTCAATGGCCGGATTTTATTGTACAACAAGGCAGCGATCCAGTTGTGGGGGAGGGAACCGGAAATCGGGGAGGAATTTTGGTGCGGCTCGCTAAAGCTTTACGACATCGAGAATAATTTGGTACCCAAAGACGAGTCGCCGATGATGATGGCGATTAAAAAAGGAATAAAACAGGAAGGGTGCGAAATGATTGTAGAGCGGCCTGATGAAACCAGGCGGCACGTAATGGTATATCCAACTCCTAATTTTAATTCAGATGGTCAGGTAGTGGGAGCAACGAACACCATGATCGATATCACCGAATGCACAAAAGCCAATCTGGAAGCATTGATGCTGGTGGACAGACTACAGTTAAAAAACAAGGAGCTTAGTCAGTTTGGTTATATGTTGTCACACAACCTGCGCGGCCCCATTGCGCGTATTTTAGGGTTGGCGAGCATATTTGACATCGAACCAAACGACAACAACTTTATTATTGAAAAAATCAGAGAGGCAACGACCGAACTGGACGAAGTCGTCCGTGATATCAACAGCGTTGTGGCGGTTCGCAATTCCGACAATGAAAAGCAGGAATTGCTTTCATTTGAGAACCAGTTTAATTTGGTAAAGGAAATTTTAGCGGCTGAGATTTCACAAAGCAACGCATTAATTACAACGGACTTTACCGTGGCGAGAAGCGTCCGCACGGTTCGAAATTACCTGTACAGTATTCTTTACAATTTGCTTTCAAATGCACTGAAGTTCAGGAACCCGGATACGCAGCTGCGTGTTCACGTGCAAACCCGTATAGAAGGCGATTTTGTCTGCCTCTCCGTAAAGGATAATGGAATGGGTGTTGACCTTACGACAAACCGTTCGAAGGTTTTTGGCCTATACCGTAAGTTTCATGGGTTGCCTGGAAAAGGTGCCGGGCTTCACCTGGTCAAAGCTCAGGCCGAATCGCTGGGAGGGAAGGTGGAAGTCGATAGCAAGGTTAACGAAGGATCGGAATTCCGGATTTATCTTCCCACCGGGCATCTGCCTCCATTCAATTACCGGGGCAACGATTAGCCTATTCCCACCGGAAGTAGTTGTTCATCGAAAGCAAATTCAGCAAACAAAGCAGGCGTGTATCGCAGGGGGGCCGACTCGCAACCGGGAAGATTTTGTTCAGGAGAACTTTAGGCTTTGGGTGAAGGATAAAAAAGGAATGTGCATTCATTTCTTTTTCGTCTTTCGACCGGTCGCTAGTTTTACAACGGTCTCGCGCAGCGCTATTTTCGGCAGCGAATTGCCGTTCAGTTTTAAATACTCTTCCAGGATGCGGCGGTTGTATTTTACCATGCTCCGAAGCACCCACGAGATAGCCTTCGTAATCAGGATGTGCTTTTCCCCTTTTAAGGTGTCGACAATATCGAGAGCTGCCTGCGAGATATTGCTACTTTCCAACTTGCTCAGCGGCGAGCAAAAGAATACAAGGGATGCCCGCCGTTTGTTTATGTTTTTGCTCCTGGAAAATTTCACTAACAATGGCTTCCACTCCTTCCATTGCCCTACCACTTCCGTTGCTGCGTATCTACCGGTACAAAGCGCGTCTATCTCTGCCCATCCTTCCAGATGGTTCAGCCATTTGTCAAAGAGCGCAGGCTTAAATTTTCGCTGATCCGCCGTGGCGTAATCCAACAGGATTCCCGCCATAATTTTTTCCGTGCCGGATTCTCCCCGCACTAAATCGCCTATCAATTTCGCGAGGTCGTTCGGCCGTAAATCACGATGTTCCTTCATCCATTCCTTCGCAACTTTCCGCAACACCGGAGCGCTGATCGCATATCGGAAATGGCTGTTTCCCAAATAACTATCCAGGAAAGTATGGGCTGTCGCTTTCCCGGAGTGTTTTTTTATTTCATTGAGGATCTGGTGATGAAGGGAATTTTTCATGTCAATGAAATCTTTATATTGGCGAGTATAATCCGGCGCAGCGTAAAAGTCAAATGTTACATTACTTGTTAAAAACGCTATTTCTTACCGTGAGCATTTCCACGTTAGCGCAACAAGCTGCTTCCGTCAAGAATGAGGCAATGCAGTTGAAGAAGCTCCTACTGGAGCATCATTTCGACCCAAGACCCGTCGATGACGTTTTTTCATCAAAAGTATTTGATCATTTGCTGAATGCACTTGATCCCGACAAGATGTATTTTACCAATCAGGATATTCAGGCAATCACCACTTTTAAGACACAAATCGACGATGAATTATCGGGGCATGCCTGGGAGTTTTTACCTGCAGTGACCGAGCGTTACAGGCAAAGTTTGTTGCGCAGCGAAGCTACCATTAAAAGACATACAAAAGCTCCCTTCGACCTTTCAAAAAATGAGCTGTTCGTTTCAGATACCGTCTGGACCGACGATGATGCAGCGAATGCCAGGCTTTGGTATAGCAGTCTCAAATACGACGTTCTCGATGAGCTTTTGCATTTCCAGAAAAAGGAACCCGCCATCGCTGACGGCCAGTTGCTGGCAAAAAAAGAAGTCGAGGCACGCGGGCGCGTACAGCGAAACAGTTTGCGCATGATCCACCGAATTCTCAATCACTCGTCCGGCTTTGACAATCATGTGGCCACACAGTTCCTACAGTCTATTAGTTTGACGTTCGATCCACACAGCTCATATTTATCGCTGTCGCAAATGGAGAATTTCATGGCGTCGCTGAGCACGGAAGGATATTATTTTGGCATCAGCGTCGATGAAAACGATCGGGGCGAGATTGTTATTACGCAGCTCACGCCCGGCGGCCCGGCATGGAAATCAGGTCAGGTTCATGCTGGCGATGTCATCGAGCAAATCCGGTGGGAGGGAAGCGAGTGGGTCGAGGTTGACGGCATGACCCGCGATGAATTTGACAACTTGCTGGGAGAATCTATTCGCAACAGCGTCGAGTTTTCGTTAAAAGAAACCGGCGGTGTTGAAAAGACGGTCAGGCTGCGGAAAGAAAAAATGTCGGCAGAAGAAAACCGTGTTAAAAGTTTTATTCTGCAGGGTGAGAAAAAGATCGGCTACGTTTCCTTACCGGGATTTTATACCGACTGGGGAGATGAAGAAGGCTCGCGGTGCGCAAATGATGTCGCCAAGGAAATCTTAAAGCTGAAAAAGGAAAACATCGATGGCCTGGTGCTTGATGTCCGTTTCAATCGCGGCGGATCGTTAAAGGAAGCCGTTGCCATGGCAGGTATTTTTATCGATGCAGGCCCCATGGGCGTAGTCAAGGTTAGGGGTGGCGTCACCCAATCCGAAAAGGATATGAACCGTGGAACGGTCTGGGACGGTCCCCTGCTTCTTATGGTAAATGGATTGAGCGCGTCCGCCTCCGAGTTTCTGGCGGCTGCGTTGCAGGATTACCATCGCGGCATTGTTGTCGGAAGCCGGACGTACGGTAAGGCTACTGGGCAGGAAGTGTTTTCACTGGAACCGGATGAAAAAAATGGCAGCGCATCGGCAGGCAAAAAGCTGGGTTGGGGGTATACCACCATCACAACCTTGAAAATTTATCGCGTGACGGGAAAAACGGCGCAGAGACGGGGTGTCGTTCCCGATATTCCCCTTCCTGATCTCTACGATTCCATTGAGTTCCGGGAAGAAAACCTCAGGGATGCGTTAACGTCCGACTCGATTTCCCGAAAGGTCTACTACACACCGCTTGGTGTACTGCCTATCTGTGAGCTGAAAGAGAAAAGCCAGGCAAGGGTTATCAGAAGTTCAGGGTTTCAGACGACGATTGCCTGTAGCAGAGCCTTGCGTGGTCTGTCGGCAAAACTCGATTCGGTATCATTGAACTGGGCCGATTATAAAAAGCTGATCACCGAAGAAGGCCGGCAATTTAAGTTGTTGAAAGAGATCGTCGAAAAACCAACGATAGCGTTTCAAGTTACCAATAATACTTTTGAACAGCAGCGAATGGACCGTGACGAATTCACGCGCCAGGTGAACGAGGTGTGGGCAAAAAACCTCCTTCGCGATATTTCCCTGGAAGAGGCTTTCTTTATCATTTGCGATTACATCAAAGGACCAACGACAAAATAGGTATGGAGCGTTTTTTAGTATTGGCGGTGTTTGTGTTACTCCTGGTCCCTTCACTTTCTGCGCAACCCTCCGGCGACAGTCCGGTGGACCACATGGAATATTTGAACCAGTTGGAAGTAAATCTTTCCAAAAAATACTTGTCATACATGAGTGAAGTTGCCCATGGCAACAGGGCGCGCAAGATGGAAAAACGACGGGTGGAATTGTTGAATTCTGTGAATGAAGCG
>DASUTP010000076.1:0-2116 GCA_036374515.1 Chryseolinea sp.
AGGTCAGGAGCCCAAGGGCAATTGTTCCGCCAAAAGAAGAGAACGCAAAAATGATAAATCCCGCAAACAGGACGATAGACGTATAAATGATGCTTTTGCCGGTTTCCATTATGCTGTCGCTGACAGCACGCGGTATGAAAAAGTTGTTGCTCAGTATCTCTTGTCGGTATTTAGCCAGGAATCGAATCGAATTGTCCACCGAAATACCAAACGTGATGCTGAAGATCAATGCTGTACTTGGCTTCAGGGGGATATTGAAATAACCCATCAGACCGGCGGTGATCATTAACGCGAGCAAGTTTGGAAGCAGGGAAATAATGATCATCCGCACATTGGCAAAAAGGATAGCCATCGACAGGGTAATAAGCAAAAATGCCAGCAGCAAGCTCTCGCGCAGATTTTCGATCAGAAATTTGTTCCCCTTAATGAAAATTTTGGTCGAACCGGTAATGGTTGCCGATACGGAATCCTTAGCTGTGTTTACGAAAATAGATTTCATGCGCGGTTCAATCACCTGCACCAGAGAATCAAGTCTGGTCGAGCCTATATCGGCAATCCTTGTGCTAATGCGCATTTTGCTGAAAGTGGAATCCACGAACGACCGGGCCAGTCCCGTGGTATCGTTTTGTCCTTTCATGTACCGGAGAAGAAAAGCGCGCTCCTGGTTGGTAGTGGGCAGCTCATACCTATCGGGATTATTGTTGTAAAATGCCTGTTTGAACCCTTTGATGAAACTCAGCGGCGAAGTCGGCGGCGATATCATGGGAATAGAATCCAAAAAGTTTTCGAACGCTTCAACCATCCTCAGATTCTTGATTTCCAACAGCGGTCTTCTTTTTTTAGTGTGAAACTCTATCACAAATTCAAGCGGCATTATGCCGTTGAAATTCGTCTCGACAAACTTCAGATCTTGTTTAATAGTATTTTCTTCAGGTATATCGTCGACCATGAACGATACCGAGTGAAGTTTTAAAATACCAAATACGGAAACCAACGCGAGGACTAGCGATCCCATATAGATAATGGGCCTGTTCCGGTGTACGAAAAGGTCGATCAGATTGAGAAAGCCTTTCATCATAGGAAGATTCAAATGCTTTAGATGTTTTTCCGTGGGGATCGGCAGCCATGAAAATATACCTGGAATCATGATAAGACTTACAAAGAACAGGGCCATAATATTCAGCCCTGCAACGATCCCGAATTCGCGGAGAATGATAACGTCGGTTGAAAGCAAGGTCAAAAAGCCTATGGCTACCGTTAGGTTGGTCAGGAAGGTAGCGAGTCCCATCTTTCGAACTACCACGCGGATCGCTTCGATCTTGTTTTTTGTTTTGGCGAACTCCAGGTGATACTTGTTTAGCAGGTAGATGGCGTTTGTTATCCCGATAGTTACAATCACCGGCGGGATCAGTCCACTGAGCAGGGTGATCTTGAATCCGAGTATTGCAAGCGTGCCAAGGGTCCAGACAACCACGATACCGATAATGATCATTGAAAACAGGACCGCTCTGAAGGAGCGGAAGAACGCGAACATGATGAGTCCGGTGATCAACGCAGAACCATAGAGGAATATCTGCATCTCTTTTCGCACGGCGTTCGCGACCAGCGTACGGATAAACGGAAGCCCGGCATAATGAATTTGGATATTGGTCTCGTTCTGAAATTTGTTGCCGGCAGCTTGCAACGCCTCAACTACAGCCTCGCGCTTAGAGGAATTCATTACCTCTTTGGGCACAGATACGGCCATCATCGCAGCGCCATTTTTTAAATTCAGCAATAGTTGAGAGTATATTTTTTGGTTTACGGCGATTTGCAGCAAACTGTCCAGCTCCGCCTGGGAAGCAATTGTTTCGGGGAAAATACGTTTGGAGTAGAATTTCGTGTTCGCCGTGTCCTTCAGGATTATTGGTAAAACGGGGAGCGAAATCGCTTCCTTGACGCCTTCAATTTTTTTGATGTCCTGGGTGAGTTGTTGATATGCTTTGAAATTCTTCAGCTGATAAAGCGCGCTGTCCTTAACCCCTACGGCGATTACATTTCCGTCTTCGCCGAACTGTGCACGGAATTTCGTTAACGCTATCATATCGGGGTCATCCGCGGGCACTGTCTGGGCAAA
>DASUTP010000077.1:0-7229 GCA_036374515.1 Chryseolinea sp.
AGATCGAAAAGGAATGGAACGTTTCAGGAATGATATCGCCGGCAAAGGGTGGAAATAAAACGCTTCTGCTAACATTGTTCCACTAACTCAAGCCGCTTGACGACACTTTCAGGGGGAAGTATGGTCCCGGGTGAGAGAACAGCGTTTGCGCCTATCTTTGAATGATCACCAACAAGGGCACCAAATTTTGTCACACCGATCTGCGTTTTCTTTTTGTTCAGCATTACATAAATTGTCTTGTCCAGTCGCTCGTTATGATGATTAGCGATGATACTTCCGGCTTCCATATTCACGTAAGAGCCGATCAATGAATTACCAACGAAATTAAAGTGTGCTAACGCGCTTCCCGACATGATCAAACTTGATTTGACTTCGCACCCGGGACCGATTATTGATTTATCGCCTACATACACCCCGCCACGCAGATAGGCATTGGCGCCAATAAAGCAGCCGTTGGAGAGAATGATCGGACCTTTTAGTGTAACATTTTCCTCGATCTGTGCCTTTTTGTGAATGGCAATTTCCTGCTTTATTTTGAAATCAGATGACAGCCCTTTTATTTTTTGGACGATGGTAGTTTGGATGGCCGCTACCACATCCCACGGCAGCTCCTTTTCCAGCTCGGGAAAAGCCGTTAAAAAATTTTTCAGGAATACGGAATACGATATCATACCTAGCGTTCATAAATTTCTAAAGGGAGGGCGTCCGGATCCGAAAAAAAGGTGAACTGTTTTCCGGTATACTCATCCCTCCGAATGGGTTCGACGACGACACCATTTGCTTCCAGCCACCTCACAGCCTCCTCGATGTTGTTTACATCAAAAGCAAGATGCCTTAATCCACATGCTTCTGGCCTGGAAGTACGAGCGGGCGGATCTGGAAACGAAAATAATTCAACGCAATATCGATCACCCAACTTCAAGTCAAGCTTATAGGAACGCCGTTCTGCACGATAATGTTCCGCCTGAATGTGAAACCCTAAAATCTCGGTGTAGAATTTTTTTGAAACCGGGTAATTAGAGCAAATAATGGCAACGTGGTGGACCGAATTTAATTTAATCATCTGCTAAATTATGTATTTTCGTTGACATCGTCCATTATGGATACCTTTTGGCTTGTACTCGGAATTATAATGATGCTCGTGGGAATTTTGGGCAGCATTTTGCCATTATTGCCTGGCCCTCCGTTAGCGTATCTGGCGTTGTTGATACAACAACTCAGATCCGATACACCGTTTACCTCTGAATTTCTTTGGCTATGGGCTGGCATAACGGTAGTGGTAACAGCACTGGATTACATAGTGCCCATTTATGGCACACGAAAATACGGGGGAAGTAAATATGGCGTTTGGGGATCTACTATCGGACTGATTGCAGGATTCTGGCTCGGACCGCTGGGCATTATAATCGGGCCATTCATTGGCGCATTTGTGGGCGAGCTAATCGCGAGCAATGATTCTGAGCATGCTTTGCGCGCTGCATGGGGATCATTCGTAGGATTTTTATTTGGTACGCTTCTGAAGCTGGTGGTGTGCGTGGTGATGGCGTGGTACTTGTTCGGCCTTATTTTCTGACGAGCGCTTTTACGCGCGGTTATAAATTTTCAGGACTGAGTCGCGCAACGGTTTTCCTTCCTCAGAGCACAAGAAAGCTATGGATGCGGCAATATCCTCGGGCTTTACCCAAGTTGTAAAATCTTTATCGGGCATTGCTGTTCTGTTTGCCACGGTGTCTATAGTGCTTGGTACAATCACCGCGGCGGTGACATTCCTTGCAGACCCTTCTGCATTTAAAAAGTCGGCAAGTTTAAAAATCAGAGATTTCGATAACGAATAAGCAAGCGTGTTTTTTCCATCCTTGGCCTGTAATGCAGGGCGAGATCCTACGAGAATTATCCTGCCGCCGTCGGGATGGGTGAGCATATGTTGGAACACAGGTCGGGCCACAAAATAGGCGGTATCAAAATTAAGGGATATCATTTTTTTTAATAAGGCGCCATCGGTTTTTTCAATTGTTCCTGGAGCGAATCCTCCTACGAGCAAAAGTGCGGCATTCAATTGGGAATGATTCTGGATTATTGTTTTCATAACGGCATCCACCGATTTTTCATCGGTGAGGTCTGCTTCATAAGTATGGACTCCGGCTGCACTGAAGCCGAGGTCCTTCCCTGGTGTTACGGTCGCGATTACGGTGTAACCATCGGCGACAAATCTTTCAACGGTAGCCTTACCTAAATTCCCTGAAGCGCCTGTAATGAGAACATTTTTTTTCATGATTGTTTTATTTGCCATTGATAACTTGCCCGGATCCGTTCTACTTAATTACACATTGTTATACCACTGTTGAATGGAGCGAGGCCTTCTTTCCATTTTTTTCTCGTCGCGAGCTGATGGATCATCTCCGAATTAACTTGCAAAATGTTCCAGTCATTCCATTGAATGATTCTACCCTCCAGCATGATGACATCCCCTACCACGTTGGCGATCTCAGGCGAAACGCGCCGGTTTCGTTCATCCAGCAGGATAAAATAGCCAGTTGATTCCGTCCTAAATACCGGCGGGATTCCGCCGGCAATACAACGGATCGCACAGCTACGGTGAACTTTTCCATCCCCTGGCTTCATAACGCCGAAGTAACATTTTGGGTCTACAATCTCGCCGAAAAGGTTTGCCGTTTTTTGGGTCTTTGGTTTCGGTAGATCGATAAATCCATTTTCAAGAAACATCACGTTGCTTTTTTCATCGACCTGCATGATAGCCTTGCCATTGCCATAAATCAAAGATCCGGCGAGCCGTACCTTAGACCCCATTGAAATCTTTTTTGAGTCCACAAGGTCGCGGAGAAATTGGTCAGCGCCCTTTTTGCCAGACCCAACAAGCAAAATGGTTCTATAAAGATCGTTATCATCCTGGTCTTTTCCCAAGGTAACCAGCAAATGAGGGAAAGGCTCTGCGAACAGGAAGCCTTCAGCCGTAGTATAAATGCCAAATTCAAAATTTGAAGACGAAAATTGCTTTTGCTGCCACGCTGCGATGGCCGCAGTGCCTGCTATTGCAAAACCTAAAAGGTAAATTAAACGTCGCATAGCCGAGCCGATATGCTGCGGGGTCGCCGGCATATATCCCACGTAAAACTCATCTTCTGTTGGCAACCGTTTCTTCATCTCCTGTCATCGTTTATCATTGCCGGGGGCCTTGCTGTTCCCTCGGGATATGGCCGGGGATTGATCCACACATCGCTGTCAGCAATCCTGACGTCGAAGGTGGCAACTTTTTCTTTGAACGGGGGTGGTGATGAACCGTTTTGGGGAAGGTATTGATATCCATGCCAGGGACAAGTGATACAACCGTCAATGATCCTTCCTTCACCAAGAGGACCGTTTTGATGTCTGCAGACATTGGAGATCGCTGAAAGCTTCTTATCGTATCTGAAGATAGCGATCCGCTCCCCGTTCAGCGCAACAACTTTGGCCCGGTTCTCCGGAATTTCATGCACTGAACAAACCTTCACAAAATCCTGGGAGTGCATCATTTTTTTGTCTTCGTTTCGCTCGCGTCTTCCTGCCAACAGGTGTAAGCTGATAACCGTGCAACATCCGAGGCTAAGAAACGCAATGAATACCGGGGATGTTTCGTACTGCAAGCCCCCCAGCAGCACGTGAAAAATAATACTCGCATAAGCGACATAGACGCCCATGTGGAGGATCTTCCAAACGTGGGGGGTGAGGTTGTGCAGCCAGAAATCGTGACTTGTAACGGCCATCAAGAAAAAGATGATCAACGCTGCAACACCAAATACTTCGAAGGGAAATTTAATAAGCGATGTGTAATGGGTATTGGAAAGGAAGACCGAAAGCAGGGGATTGATGTTCCCCAGCGCGTGAAATTGCATGATGGAAAAAAATCCATGAATTGACGCTATAAAAAACATGGTGACACCCAGGTGACGCCTGTTGTACAGCAGCGGAAGATACAGAGGATTCAAGCGCGCCAGGGGACCGATGCAAAGGATCAAGTGAAGTAGGAATAACGCCAGCGCAGCGGTCGATCGAATGATCAAAGTTTCTTGTGTTGCTTCGGGATTGAGGAGCAATGTTACCAGGATGAATATGAGCAGGAAACCAATGACAAAGGCTGCCAGGATCAAATCGTAGATTTTTTTTTGCCGGTTCCACAACACGGCTCGATAAGAGGCACTCATAGTTATTCCTTGCTCACAGATACTTCCGTTTTGACTATTTCCCTTTTGTGAATCGCATCGTACAGGCTGACAGTTACGTGTCCTGTGTTTAAAGGAATTCGGAAGGGGTAGGATCCGATTTGACTGACATCGCCCAGCAACAGGTTTTGCGACGGCGTCCACAGGTAGACGACACACGAGGGAGCGCGCAATGAATTTTTCACGTTAACCGTTAGCGTGCCCTCGTGGTTACTGAGTTTGTTCAAGGTGAACGAAATATTTGCGCTGGTGTCACGCGAATATTCTGCGGGACGAGCCCCTCGAAAAGCAATGGCAAGAAAAATTGCAAGGGGCAGCAAGAGTGCGAAAATCTGCCATGTAAGAAAATGATAGCTTCGAAGGGGCTCAATCATGTTTCCGGCCTTTTATGGCTGTCAGATATTTTTTTAAAAGCAGCGGCCAAAAGATCACACAACCTGGAAAGATCACCACGCGAAAGCCCCAGGGGGCTCCCACACTTCCTTCATCGACGTGTCGGATTAAATGTGAAACGAAAAAAAAGGCAAACAAGACTCCAATACATAGATAGCCGGACAGAACGTATAATATTAACATGCCGCGATTCTTTACCGTAAAAGTGCGGAACAGGTACGATCTAGTTGGTCTTGTGGCCGACCAACCTATCGAAAGTTTTAAAGTTTTACACTTGATCAGCTCACTGGCTCGGGCGTACGTGTCGGCAACGTTGGGTACCCAGGCGAGCGAAAATGTTATTGAATAACGATTGTGACCTTATTGATGCGTTTTTCTTCCAGCTTCCCGGTCCGCTCACCACCACCTGAATTATCCTTATCATCTTTGCGAACGATTACAAAGTAGGACATTGATTTGAGATCCTTTACCTTTAAAACCCCCTTGGCATCCGTCACACCCTCAGCCGCAACATTTTTTTCAGCGGTGTAGTCCTCCTCTTTTTCAAAAAGCTGTACAGTGGCTCCTTCAACGGTATTTCCCACTTCATCGCGCACCGTGAGGTTTAATGTAGTCTTTATGATCTGATAGCCTGGCAGGATAATTAATAGGCTTGCTAAAAGTCCGGTCACCATAAGGTTTTTCATAGCGGATGATGTTGAGTTTAATAAAAAACATTGCTCTGGTCGGTGTGCGACCAGCATTGGCGCAAAGACGGAAAGAAAATGCAAAATTCAAAAAAGTACATCGTAATAACGATGCGTCTGCCGGGTTTTCCGGCGCCATTTTTAAACGGATCAACGTTATAAAAGCTGGATCCTGTGCTACGCGATCCCGTAATGATGTCGTCCCTTAAAGGGAACAAAATTTGATACCTCAAAGGACTAAAAGTTGCCGCTTCAAAGGGTATTCGCACGAAGGCGTGCGGACCCTGCGTTGACCGGTTGGAGCGCTCAGGAATTAAGCAGTGATGCCCAAAAATTCAAAACTAAAACCTATCTCAGCAATACCACGCCACCGCGTTTTTCCTGGATGCCGTCTTCCGGACGGTAAGAGCTTTTATATCGCACCACATAAGAATAAGTGCCTGCCGGGGCCAGCTGTGCGAGGTTGTTGTTGTATCCTCCATTCCACTTGAAATCGCGCTCGGGAGACTGGAAAATCATTTCTCCCCAACGATTGAAAATGAATACCTGGAAGTCCTCATCGTCGATGAAGAATGTGAAGAGTTTAAAGCTTTGATTGACCATATCACCTCCCACGCCGGCAACATTACTTGTTGGACGGAAAGCGTTGGGTCCTACGATAACGGGGTCGCATTCTTCAATGACCTCGGTCTTATCGGTGCTCGTGCAGCCGAAACCGTTGACGAGCGTCACGGAGAAAATGCCAGGCTCACCCGCAGTCAGTGTAGGATCGGTATTACCCAGCGATACTCCATCCTTGAACCAGTCGTAGCTGGCAAAATCACCGGGATCCAATACAACAGAGCGGGTATCGGGATCGGGATTGGCCGGATCGGGGCAAATAAATGCTTCGTCGCGTAACAGTCCAGGCGTGGTCGGAGCCAGGTCTATTTCAAGTTCCGCCGTGGCGCTACACGTTGCGCTGGAGGCCGTAACGGAGTAGGTACCCGCTCTGTCACCCTGAAGGGTAGGACCGATTTCACTGGAGATCACGGCCCCATCCAGTTCCCACCGGAAGGACGCCGAACGGTTTGGTGTGGCCGTCAGCGTGAATGGAGAACCCTCACACGGGGTAGTTGTGGTAAGAGACACCGTAAGCGCCCCATCCACCTGCACATTCACGGTCGGGGATTGTTTGACACAGCCGTTTAGGGTGCTTACAACCCGCACAAAGTAAGCAGCGTTGTCGTCCGCCGCATTAGCTGTGATAACTCTGCCACCCGGAATTTGTACATTGTTTCTGAACCAACGGTAGGTATACGAGCCAGCGGGTGTCGCAGTGAGGGTCACCTGATCCTCGCAAGCATCGCTTTGTGTGAATGCAGGGGTGTAGTTGTCTATCGTTACCGTTGTGGAATCGCGGCCAGGGCAGCTGGCTCCAACAGCGTCCGTCGAGACCCGAAGCAACCAGGTGCCGGGGTTGACTGTTACCGTGGGACCGTTCCCGGGGTTCGTGAGACTTCCGGATTGTGATGCTGACCAGTTATACGTGGTCGCGGCAGGTGTCGTGACTGCTGTTATAGTACCATTGCAAATATCCGTGGTATTGAATTGTATATCGACCGGGGGATCTTGAGCAAATGCCTGGGCAGGGGAGGAGAAAACGCATCCTGCAGCAGTCAGCTCAACGTTATAGCTGCCGGAGGAAACGCCTTGCGTATCGAAACTGCCAACCGAAGCGTTGCCTGATGCAACAACCTGCCCTGTGGTTGAGCTGATAACCCTGTAGGTCATGGGTAGCGTACCGGCCGTGTGGGTCACTCGCAAAATTAAAGGGTCGCAGTTATTTGCCCGGACCACTGAGTTTATGGTAAAGGCATTGTCATTTACTGTTGCCGTGTTTATGGATGCACACCCGGTTACCTGATCTGCGATTGTGATACCATAGGTACCT
>DASUTP010000078.1:0-5164 GCA_036374515.1 Chryseolinea sp.
CCTCCCCTTTCAAACCATGCGGTTTAAGTATCCAACCGATCTTGAAACAAGCGTCTATATCCATAAATAAAAATGCCAATGCGGTTTGCGCATTGGCATCTAACAAATTCTTACAAATTATGCCTGAGCTTCCTGTGCTTCGGCAGCGGGAGCTTCTCCTTCTGCAGGTTGTTCGGCTGCTGCTGCTTCAGCGACCTGAGCCTTTTTCCGGATCGCTTCGGCTCTTGCCTCGCGGATCTTGGATTCAGCAGCTTTACGTGCCTTCGCGTTAGCTTCCTTCGATTGAGAAAGCTTATCACGCTTTTCTTCAATTTTGGCTGTTTTTGCCTTAATCCACTCCTGTAATTTAGCGTCGGCTTGTTCCTGGGTCAACGCGCCCTTGATTACACCGATCTGTAAATGTTTCTTTAACATGATCCCCCGGTAGGAAAGAACAGCTTTAATAGTGTCACTTGGCTGTGCCCCATTCATAAGCCATTTGAAAGCTTTTTCATCGTTAAGCTCAATGGTGGCGGGCACGGTAAGGGGGTTATACGTCCCTATTTTCTCAATAAATCGCCCATCGCGTGGGGATCTGGCGTCGGCTACGACTACATCGTACATTGCCAGCTTTTTGCGGCCCCTGCGGGCCAGTCTGATTTTAACCATTACTTTTTAAGGTTTAATGTGGAACTCGTCCTTTATTTTTAAGAGCGCAAAGATAATGGAATTTTTGGCTGGCCAAATCTGTCTATAATGAATAAGACACAAATTTTCATTTAAAGATAGCCCCGAAAGTGTGAAAAAGGCAAATATTCGTTCAAGCGAGTATTCAATTTTTTAATATAAACAGGGCTACCTACATTTGGGGGGATTTCAATCGAATTCATGAGCAATTATTCATACATATCCAATGCTGACGTCGGGTACATCGACCAGCTTTATCAAGACTACAAGAAGGACCCCAATTCGGTGGATCCGACCTGGCAAAAATTTTTTGAAGGCTACGATTTCTCTACAAAAGGGGAAAATGGGAATGGCCACACCGTGGAGGCCGACGAGTCATTATCGATTAAGGAAACCCAGGTGAGGAACCTGATATTTACTTATAGGTCGTTTGGGCACCTCACCTCGAAGACAAACCCGGTAAGACCCAGAAGGAACCACAATGTCAATTTCGATCACAAAAGCGTGGGATTGACCGATGCCGATTTGGAAACGGAATTTGACGTAGGATCGGAAATAGGCATGGGAAGAGCGTCCCTGCGAAAGATCATTGAAAAATTGAAGGCGGTCTATTTGGGACCGATAGGATTCGAATACAACTTCATCAGGAACGATGAAATTCGCCAGTGGTTTTTTCAAAAATGTGAACGGGAATATTTTGCCTACAATCCCACGATCGACGAGAAAAAAAGAATTCTCACAAAGCTTAATGAAGCCGTTGTGTTTGAGAACTTCCTTCATACCAAATTCTTGGGACAGAAAAGATTTTCATTAGAAGGCGGGGAAAATACCATACCCGCATTGCAGACGATTATTAACAAGGCGGCGGAGCTTGACGTAAAAGAAGCTGTCATTGGCATGGCACACCGGGGCCGCCTCAATGTTCTGTCGAATATTCTTGGAAAGACATACGAACAGATCTTCACTGAATTTGAAGGAAATGTAAATCCCGAACAGACGATGGGAGATGGTGATGTGAAATATCACCTTGGCTATTCAAGTCACATCAATACGCCATCCGGCAAAAAAATATATTTAAAGCTTACGCCTAATCCATCGCACCTTGAAGCCGTAGATCCGCTGGTGATCGGGTACACAAGGGGGCAGATTGACGATGAATACAAAGGGGATCTGTCTAAGGCGATGGCCATTCTCATTCACGGCGATGCTGCGCTTGCCGGTCAGGGAATCGTTTATGAGGTCCTTCAGATGTCCGGCTTGCCAGGATATACCACCGGCGGCACCATCCATTTTGTTATTAACAATCAGGTGGGATTTACCACAGACTACGACGACGCCCGAACCAGCATTTATTGTACTGATCTTGCAAAGATTGTTGACGCGCCCGTTTTGCACGTCAATGGAGATGATGCCGAAGCTGTTAGCTTTGTGTCTAACCTGGCCGTTGAGTATCGCCAGAAGTTTGGCAAGGACATTTTTATCGACTTATTGTGTTATCGGCGTCATGGACACAATGAAGCGGATGAGCCCAAATTTACACAACCCAAGCTCTATAATCTTATTGCAAAACATGAGAATCCCCGGGAGATATATGTAAAAAAATTGATCGAAAGGGGAGATGTTGACGCTGCCTTGGCGGACGAAATGGACAAGAACTTCAGGAACCAGTTGCAGGACCGCTTGAATGAGGTAAAACAAAAACCGCTTCCTTACAAGCCACAAAAAATGGAGGCCGAGTGGGAGGAACTGCGATGGGCCAAGCCCGAAGATTTTGATAAGTCACCCGATACGGGCATTAAGGAAAGTGTCGTCGAGAAGGTGGGTAAGGCTTTAACGTCCATTCCGGAGGGATTCAAGCCGCTCAAGCAAATTGAAAAGTTGCTCAAGGACCGAAGCAACGCTTTTTTCGAGACAAAGATTCTAGGGTGGGCCGACGCGGAATTGCTGGCCTACGGCTCGTTGCTGCTTGAAAAAACTCCTGTTAGAATGTCGGGACAGGATGTAAAGCGCGGTACTTTTTCTCATCGCCACGCGTACTTTTTCGACGCGAATACCAACGAGGCTTATTGTGCCCTGAATAACCTTGACAAGAATCAGATCAAATTTAACATCTATAATTCTCTATTGTCTGAATTTGGAGTTTTAGGATTTGAATATGGATATGCCATGTCGTCTCCTAGCGCCCTGGTATTATGGGAAGCCCAATTCGGCGATTTCGTAAATGGAGCCCAGGTTGTAATCGATCAATTTATTTCCAGCGCGGAATCGAAATGGCAACGCATGAATGGATTGGTTATGCTGTTACCCCACGGCTATGAGGGACAGGGGCCGGAGCATTCAAGCTGCCGTCCGGAAAGGTTTTTACAACAGTCGGCCGAGTACAACATGATCGTCGCCAATCCTACTACACCAGCCAACTTCTTTCATTTATTAAGAAGACAGGTAGCCTGGCCGTTCCGCAAACCCTGTGTTGTTTTTTCTCCGAAGTCATTGCTCAGGCACCCAGCGGTCGTTTCTCCGATCAAGGATTTTACATCAGGATCTTTTGCGGAAGTGATCGATGACCCGAACGTGACGGCAAAAGACGTTAAGCGCGTAGTACTTTGTTCAGGAAAAATTTATTACGATCTCGCTGAAGTTCAGCAAAAGAAAAAGATTAAAGACACTGCGGTAGTGCGATTGGAACAACTGCATCCTTTCCCCGAAAAACAGCTTAAGGCCGTGCTGAAAAAATACAAGGATACCAAACTTGTGTGGGCGCAGGAAGAACCAGCCAATATGGGCTGCCTCAGCTACATCCTGAGGATGATGCCCAAGTATCAATTGGAGTTCATTTCGCGCAAGGCCAGCGCTTCGCCGGCCACGGGATATTCAAAAGTTCATAAAGTAGAGCAAGAAAAAATAATTAATAAAGCGTTTGAAATCTGATTTACTTTTCAAAAGCGATTCCATAATATAAAAATTACTTAATGGCTATTCAAATAAAGGTCCCCTCAGTTGGAGAATCAATTTCTGAAGTCACTATCGCCAATTGGCTGAAGAAAGATGGCGACGTTGTAAAAACTGACGAAGTTATTGCCGAGCTGGAATCGGACAAAGCTACTTTCGAGCTTCCCGCCCAAAGCGATGGCGTATTAAAAATTCTTAAACAGCAGGGCGAAACCGTTCCCATCGGGGAGGCGATATGCGAAATTGAACCCTCTGGTCAGGCAGCACCCGCTGCTCAGCCTCCGAAAGCTGCGGCGCCAGCAGCCGCGAAGCCAGAGCCAAAAGCAGAGGCGAAACCTTCGGGAGGTGTTAAGGAAATGAAAGTGCCTGCTGTAGGCGAATCCATCACCGAGGTAACTATCTCGACCTGGCTAAAAAAAGAAGGCGACGTTGTAAAACTTGATGAGGTAATCGCTGAAGTTGAATCGGATAAAGCAACGTTTGAGCTACCGGCGGAGGCAAATGGGATTCTACACATTATTGCAAAGGAAAAAGAGACGCTGCCCATCGGAGGTTTGATCTGCAGAATTGAAATGACCGAAGGTTCGCCGGTGGCTGAACCTGCAAAGCAGGAAGCCGCGGCCGCTGCTGCCACGGGCGGTGGTGATAAATCTTATGCTGCGGGTCATCCATCCCCGGCGGCTGCTAAAATATTGAGTGAAAAAGGAATCCCTGCCAGTCAAGTGCAGGGCAACGGGGTAGGTGGGCGCATCACTAAAGACGATGCTGTAAAAGCACAATCCGCCGAAGCTGCCAAACCTGCAGCGTCCAAGCCGCAAGCTGCACAAGCACCACCGGTAATTGCTTCCGGTGGCGCCAGAAACATTCGCAAGGAGAAAATGACTTCGCTCCGCAAGACCATCGCTAAACGCCTGGTTGCTGTGAAGAATGAAACGGCCATGCTGACAACTTTCAATGAGGTTGACATGAAACCTATCATGGACCTGCGTTCTAAATACAAGGATCAGTTTAAGGAAAAATATGGTGTTGGATTGGGATTCATGTCGTTTTTCACGAAAGCGGTTTGTGCGGCATTGAAAGACTTTCCCGCTGTAAACGCTTCTGTAGAAGGTGAGGAAATGGTTTATCACGATTATTGCGATATTTCAATTGCTGTATCGACACCGCGTGGACTTGTCGTTCCAGTGATCCGAAATGCGGAAGCGCTTACTTTTAATCAAATTGAAAGTGAAGTTGTGCGGCTGGCTACCAAAGGTCGAGATGGCAAACTTTCCATCGAGGAAATGACCGGAGGAACATTCTCCATTACTAATGGAGGCGTTTTCGGCTCGATGCTCTCAACCCCTATTTTGAATCCGCCACAATCCGCCATCTTAGGGATGCATAATATTGTTGAACGCCCGGTTGTAAAGAACGGAGAAATTGTCGTGCGGCCCATTATGTATCTGGCCCTTTCTTATGATCATCGAATAGTGGACGGACGCGAATCGGTGAGCTTCCTTGTGAGAGTAAAGGAGATGTTGGAAGATCCCGGCAGGTTAATCCTCGG
>DASUTP010000079.1:0-7017 GCA_036374515.1 Chryseolinea sp.
TTCCTGTCAATCGCACAGGAGAAAATGATTCCGGTTTTCCTCCCGTAAATTAACCGCACGACTCACCCACGGCTCGGAATTATATTCCCTGTATCTAGTCAATGTTGTGTGCCGGCTTTGTTAAAGTTGTGTTAAAGCCAAAGCCCCAATTCGCCGTTATTGATACCGGAAACGTTGTATGCTTCGTATGATAACTCAAAACCAATTTTCGTTTATTGAATTTTTTCTAAAACGTTTCCATTACTGAAAAAAAGAAGTTTTCTGCCAACTTGCGAACAATTGTGAGCAGCGTGGCAGTCAAAAAAAGATTTAGCATCGCTTGCAAACCTTCCCTTCAGGCCCTACGTTTGTAGTCTCAAAGTCGAATAAGCACACCGCTTAATCGATTTATAAAGAAGCGCGGAGAGACAGGCTCTAAGAAACGCTAGCAACCTCCTAAATATGAAAGGTGCTAAATCCTGACTTCTCATCAATGATGGGAGAACTATAAACCGGTTAAAAAATGAAGAAAATCATTCAAAGCCTCATTTCGGGAACGATCATGGTACGTTTCCGTGCTTGCTTCGCAAACCTCCTGTATTTTATTGATGACATGATCGGCAACGATGATGCGTGCATGTGTTGTTGTTGCCGTTGTTGCTGCTAAGTGATTAGCTCCTTTCAGCAACACATAGCCTATGACCCTGCCAAGTGACAGGCAAGTCTGGTTACGGCTATTTCGGGCTCGAATCAACTCCAACAACAATCTATTCACCATTAAAAAATTAAATCACATGTCAAGTTTACATTTTGAAACCCTACAGCTACATGCCGGTCAGGAAATCGATCCTACAACACGTTCACGCGCCGTCCCCATTTATCAGACAACGTCATATACATTCAGAGATTCCGAACATGGCGCTAACTTATTTGCCTTAAAAGAATTCGGAAATATCTATACCCGCATTATGAATCCCACCACCGACGTTTTCGAAAAACGTATCGCTGCGCTTGAAGGCGGTGTTGCAGCATTGGCGGTTGGTTCTGGACAGGCTTCGCAATTCCTTGCGCTGCACAATATCTTACAAGCGGGAGAGAATTTCGTATCGACGTCGTTATTGTACGGTGGAACTTACAATCAGTTTAAAGTTGCGTTTAAGCGACTCGGGATCGATGTGAGATTTGCAGAAGGAGATAAGGCGGAAGCATTTGAAAAGCTGATCGACAGAAAGACGAAGGCAATTTACCTTGAAACGATCGGAAACCCCGGGTTTAATATTCCTGATTTCGAGGCTATCGCGGCACTGGCTAAAAATTACGATCTGCCGCTCATTGTCGATAATACTTTTGGTGCTGCTGGTTATTTATTCCGTCCTTTCGAGCATGGTGCTAATGTCGTGGTGGAATCCGCAACGAAGTGGATAGGCGGCCACGGAAATTCTATCGGCGGTGTTATCGTCGACGGTGGAAATTACAATTGGGGGAACGGCAAATACCCGCAGTTCACCGAGCCGTCCGAAGGCTATCATGGCTTGAAATTCTGGGAAGTCTTCGGCGAAGGAAATCCGCTTGGTCTTCCGAACATAGCTTATATAATCCGTGCCAGGGTTGAGGGTCTCAGGGACCTGGGTCCTTCACTAAGTCCCTTTAATTCATTTTTATTCCTGCAGGGCCTGGAAACGTTGTCCCTCCGCGTACAACGCGCCGTCGATAACGCCCTTGCGCTTGCGCAATGGCTTGAAAAACATGAATTGGTTGAAAGTGTAAACTATCCCGGATTGGAAAGCAGTCCATATCACAACCTGGCAAAAAAATATCTGAAGAATGGATTTGGAGCGGTTTTATCTTTCACTTTAAAAGGCACCAAGCAACATACCACGAAGTTTGTAGATAATTTAAAATTGTTAAGTCACCTTGCCAACCTGGGCGATTCTAAAACACTGATCATTCAGCCCTCGGCAACGACGCATCAGCAACTTAGCGAGAGCGAACAGCTTACGGCCGGCGTATTGCCAAACCAGTTGCGAATATCAGTTGGTACTGAGCATATTGACGATCTCAAAGCCGATTTGCAGCAGGCGTTTGCAAAAGTATTTGAAGGAGAGTTAGTTTCTTAAAAAGTCGGCTACGGCCTCCTGAAAAATGGAGGCCGGGCAACTTAAAGTGAGTTGAAATATTAAAAAACAAGGTCTTGTACTTCTCCATAAGGAGCCAGTGCAGGGGAACGCATATGGAGAAAAACGATCACACATTTCATTATCAGCAGGATTTTATACTAGAATCCGGCGTATCGTTGCCGGGATTTCAGCTCAAATACACCACGTTAGGCAAACTTAATGCTGATCGCAGCAACGTCGTCTGGATTTGCCACGCGCTAACCGGGAGTTCCGATTTCACGGATTGGTGGAGTGGCCTATTCGACGAAGGGAGGTTTTTTGACCCTAACCGCTATTTTATCATTTGCGCCAACGTACTGGGCGGATGTTACGGCTCAACGGGTCCGCTATCCATGAATCCCAAGACCAGCAAGCCATTTTATCACACGTTCCCATCAGTTACCAACAGGGATGTCGTTCAGGCTTTCGATTTGCTGCGCCAGGAGCTCCGGCTTGACAGCGTGCATACTTTAATCGGTGGCTCCCTGGGAGGCCAACAGGTGCTCGAGTGGGCGATCAGCAAGCCGGATGTTTTTCAGCACATCATACCCATCGCAACCAATGCAAACCATTCTCCCTGGGGCATAGCTTTTAACGAGGCCCAACGCATGGCAATCGAGGCTGACCCTACCTGGAAGGAGAATCACCAACGCGCCGGCATCGAGGGACTAAAAGCCGCCCGCGCGATCGGCATGATTTCCTATCGCTATTACAATACGTATAACGAAACGCAAGCAGAAAAGAACAACGAGACGCTGGAGGATTTCAGGGCAGCAACATATCAGCGTTATCAGGGACAAAAACTGGCAAATCGTTTTAATGCCTTCACCTATTGGGGCCTTTCAACCATGATGGATAGCCATAACGTTGGTCGTAACCGCCCCGGTATTGCCGAAGCGCTGCGCCACATTAAAGCGCGGACGCTGGTGGTCGGAATAGATAGTGATATTTTGTTCCCCCTTCAGGAACAAAAGTTCCTCGCAGACAATATTCCTCATGCGAGTCTGGAAGTAATGTCCTCGCTCTACGGGCATGATGGTTTTTTAGTCGAGTTCGAACAATTGAGTAGTCATATAAAAAAATTTTTTGCACAGGATTACGTCTCGGTGCGAGTAAGAGTCTAACCATAATTTACACCACACATGACATCGGAAAATACTTTACAATACAACGGGCACATTAAGCATCGACACCTGAAGCTCGGGTTATTCGGCTTTGGATGTGTGGGCCAGGGACTTTATCATGTACTCAATGAGACGCAAGGCATCAAGGCTGAAATAAAAAAGATCTGTGTAAAAAATCGGAATAAGACCCGCTCTCTGCCCGAGGACATATTTACCTTTGACAAGGATGTAGTTTTAAATGACCCGGAGATCGACGTCGTTGTAGAACTTATCGACGATGCGGATGCTGCGTTCGAAATTGTGAAAACAGCTTTGCAAAACGGCAAGGCGGTGGTAACGGCAAACAAAAAAATGCTGGCTGAGCACCTTGAAGAGATCTATGCTTTGCAGCAGAAACATGGGAAGCCTGTGTTATACGAAGGCGCGGTTTGTGGAAGTATTCCAATTATCAGGAACCTGGAGGAGTATTATGACAACGATCTGTTGACTGGTATTGAAGGAATATTCAATGGATCTACCAATTACATTCTAACGAAAGTTTTCGAAGAGAAAAAAAGTTATGAAGAGGCGCTGCAGCAGGCGCAATCACTGGGCTTTGCTGAATCCGATCCCAGTCTTGATGTAAAAGGTTTTGATCCAAAATTCAAACTGGCGATCGCCATCACACATACGTTTGGCGTATTCGTAAAGCCTGAAAATATTATCAACATTGGCATTGACCGCATCTCAGACCTGGATCTGAAGTTTGCATACGACAATCATTACGCTATCAAGCTTGTTGCGCGCGCCTTCAAAATTCAGAATCGCGTCTTTGGTTTTGTTGCCCCTCAGTTCATCGAATCCACTCACCCGCTGTATGCTGTTCGCAACGAATACAATGCTGTACAGCTGGAGAGCGCATTTGCGGAAAAACAACTCTTCGTGGGGAAAGGGGCCGGCAGCTATCCAACAGGATCGGCTGTTCTCTCCGATATTTCCGCGCTCACTTACGATTATCAATATGAGTATAAGAAGTTGCACCAGCTGAGCAACCTGCAATTCTCGAATAACCTTGTGGTGGAAGCATTTGTGAGTTTCGAAAAAGGCATTAATATCTCCATTGGGGAATTTGAAGAATTTGAGTCCGGATATGCATCGCACGGCAAACAATATATGGTGGGGAAGGTCAGTCTGTTGAAATTGCAGGAATGGTCGCTATTGGATGGTGTAGGCATTATTTTGGCGCCGGGCGCAACTTTCACTCCAAAACAAGAGCTTAAGACGGACGCAACGCCTGCTTTTATTGAATCCCTGTCGTAAAAAGAAGAATTAGCTCTTCGATTTTTTTAGTTCCTACGGTGTAAAAACATGAATTTTTATGCCGATTCTGGACCGTGGTCGATATATTTGTAGCCGTTAAATCTGGTTGCGAAATGATCATTTTATCTTCCATTGTTGCTTTTACCATCATCATCTTATTATTGGTGTTCATGCTGCTCTTTGCACAGAAGAAACTGGTGCAATCGGGGCCTGTCAAAATTATGATTAATGGCGAAAAGACGCTCACGGTCTCGGCGGGAAGCTCCTTACTTTCCACGTTGGCAAATGAAAAGATATTTCTTCCTTCCGCTTGCGGTGGAGGCGGTACTTGTGCAATGTGTAAATGTGTTGTTGAATCGGGCGGAGGAGACGTTTTGCCAACCGAATTAGGTCACCTTACACGCCAGGAGAAAAAGGAAAAAGTTCGCCTGGGCTGCCAGGTGAAAGTTAAACAGGACCTGAATATTCGCATTCCAGACGAGATTTTCGGCATCAAGAAGTGGGAATGCGAAGTGGTGTCCAATTATAATGTCTCAACGTTCATTAAAGAATTTGTGGTGAAATTACCGCCAGGCGAAACGCTGAAGTTCGAAGCGGGTGGGTACATTCAGATCGACGTTCCAGTTACGACGGTCGACTATAAGACGATTGACATTGCGCCGCACCCTGAGTTGGGTCATAAACCCGACGTTTTCAAGTCCGATTGGGATAAATTCAAACTTTGGGATCTGAAAATGAAAAATGAGGAACCGATTTTCAGAGCGTACTCAATGGCAAATCACCCGGCGGAAGGGAACATTGTGATGCTGAACATTCGTGTTGCGACACCTCCCTGGGATCGCGCCAACAACCGCTGGATGGATGTCAATCCGGGTATCTGCTCTTCATACATCTTTGCCCGCAAACCAGGTGATAAAGTAACAATATCCGGACCATACGGAGAGTTCCATATCAATCCTACACAACGTGAGATGATCTACATCGGCGGAGGTGCGGGAATGGCTCCGCTCCGGGCACAGATCTTTCATCTGTTCCATACCGAAAAAACCAAACGCAAAGTGTCCTACTGGTATGGAGGCCGTTCGAAAAAGGAGCTTTTCTACGTTGATCATTTTAGAAGAATTGAGAATGAGTTCCCCAATTTTCAGTTTAACATAGGCCTGTCGGAACCTTTGCCGGAAGATAAATGGCGGGTTAAGAAAAGTCTTGACGACAAAGACGCTGATGGATATACAGGGTTCATTCATCAATGCCTGTATGACAATTATCTTAAAAATCACCCTTCGCCCGAGGATGTGGAATATTACCTTTGCGGCCCTCCGTTGATGAATGCGGCAGTCTTAAAAATGCTGGACGAGATGGGTATACCCAAGGAAAACGTCAGATTTGACGACTTTGGAGGCTAGGCATGCGCTTGTCAAGGTTTGGAATTTTTGCTAACTAGTAAGTCCAAATGACCTGAACCTGAAAAAAACTGTTGCCATATTTTTTCTGGTAATCTTCCTGTTCAATGTGGCAGGATATCACGTCGTGTTTTGGGCTCTCCGATCACAAGCTAAAACAGCGCTATTGCATCGTTTGGACGCCGACGCTTACTCGTCGGATGATGTCGTCGTATTGACCGTTCCGGTTTCCCTGCCTTATCCCGTTCACGATGTTGAATACGAAAGGGCTGACGGGGAAGTGGAATACAGGGGTGAATACTATCGCCTTGTTAAACAAAAGGTGCAACACGATACCCTGTTCATGGTATGCGTCAAAGACCATCTGCAAAAAAGGCTCGACCGGACGATGAATGAATATACGAACCTTGCCAACAGTTTGCCCAACAGTGCAAAGAGTACTATGGATCTCATGAGCAAAATCTTCAAAGACTTTACGGGAACGAGTTCCATCCCCTTATCCATGAATCTCGTCTTAAAATACGATATCCGTTTTGCAGTGAATTCTTTTCCAATCATTCAGGAGGTCTTACCGATAGACTCGCCCCCACCTGAAGTCATTTAGTATTTGTTGAAATCAGCATTGTTGATTTCACCCTTTCCCAGCAGACAGAACAACAGTCAAAGTTCAGCAGCACAACGCGTGTTGAGGATGTTGGTCAACCTACTTAATTTTTCATTCCAAATACTAATTGATGATTATGAAATTACGTTTACATTATTTCATTGGAGCAATAATTACATTTTTAATCTGTTACGCTTCCGACTCAAATGCACAAGGATGCGTAGCCGTACGCAATATGTCGTCCTGGTCATTGGGCGCTGCCGACAGCGTTGAAATGAAATCATGGCAATTCTCTTTAAACTACAGATACTTTCGTTCTTATAAACACTTCAGAGGAAGCGAGGAAGAGGAGGAGCGAGTCGAACAAGGCACAGAGGTTATCAATAACGATAATTCGGTTTTGATCGGTATCTCATATTCCTTGAGCAGGCGCTGGTCGCTATCTACTATTA
>DASUTP010000080.1:0-2876 GCA_036374515.1 Chryseolinea sp.
ATTCTCCCTGCCCGGCCAATCGCTTCAGCGCGGATGCCGGCAATGGGTTGACCTTTTACTCCGGCTGCCCAGATCATGTTTCGTGTAACCAGTTTTTCACCTGAACTGAACACGACGTCATGTCCATCGTAGGATTTTACCGTCTTGTTCAAATGAACTTTTACACCCATATTATGCAGGTATTCGAGCGCTTTCTGAGATGCAGCTTCCGACATCCCATTGAGCAGGCGTGAGTTTGCCTCCACCAAATGGATATCCATGTTCTCCAGCTCCAGCTCTTTATAGTCGTGGGGGAATACGTGCACCTTGAGTTCAGACAACGCGCCCGCCAGTTCAACGCCTGTTGGTCCGCCCCCGACGATCACAACATCCATGAGGCTATTGGTCAATTCCTGATCATCCGTCAGCAGTGCCGTCTCAAAATTTCGAATGATGAGGTTTCTTAACTTTATGGCATCGATTATGGTTTTCATCGGCAATGCGTTTTGCTCGACATCTTTCATACCATAAAAATTAGATGTCGCCCCATTGGCAATCACGAGGTAGTCATATTTGATTCCACCAATGGAAGTTTCAATATAATTTTCGTCAGGTTTGATCTGAGTCACTTCACCCAGCCTGAAGAAAAAATCATCCTGACGTGCAAAGCGTTTTCGAAATGGAAAGACGATCGAACTGGTCTCTAGACCGGAAGTTGCGACCTGATATAGTAAGGGTTGAAAACAATGATGATTAAACTTGTCGAAGAGCACAGCTTGGGCTTTGAACCCATCGAGTCCTTTGGCAACTTCTAAACCACCGAAACCTCCGCCTATTATTATAATCCGGGGCTTGCCCAGGTCAGCGATACGGGTTCGCGTGGTAATCAATTTGGGCATGAATGATTAAAAAGATCTTTCAAAACAGGGGCAAATTTAACGTCGTTTGGATAAACCCAAAAAGAAAACCCCAGAATGTTGGGGTTGTTCAGTGGGCGTATTAAAATGCAGATCATCGCCATAAAAAAAAAAATTTGACCTCCGTAACCGTATTAAAAACAAATCAAACCGTATTTTTGCGTTATAAACTAAATAAATCCTTATGACCGCAAAGCTTATTTTTGTTATACCAATCGCCGCCCTCATGGCCGGATGTGGCGCGAAAGAGAAGGAGATGTTACAAACAAAAGTAGATTCTCTCACCCTGGAGCTGGAAACCAGCCAAAAGATGGCGGAAACGTTAACGGAAGTGGGGGCCATGATGGATTCAATTGATGCCAGCCGTCAGTTGCTACGGGTAAATATGGTCGAGGGTACAACTTTTGCAGACTATAAGGACCGGATGAAAGACATCAACGGTTATGTAAAAGACACGCAAAGAAAAATTGATGACCTTGAAAAGTCGCTAAAAGAAACAAAATCCAGCTCAAGCGCCTATTCGAAGACGATCAAAAAACTCAGATCTGACCTTGAATCAAAATCAAAAGAGATCGCCGAATTGCAGGAACAAGTGGAAAAATACCGCAACGAAAATCAGAATCTGATTACCACGGTAGGCATGCAGGAAGCTGAGCTCACCGACAAGCAGTCGCAAATCGAAACAAAGACCCAGGAGCTTGCACTGATCGAAGCTCGGGTTCAGGAACTGATGATCCAAAGCAAAATGAGTGAAGCTGACGCTTATTTCGCACGCGCACAAGCGGTGGAAGAAGCTGCCAACCGAACCAAACTGGCACCGCGCAAAAAGAAAGAAACACTGAGGGAAGCCGTTGAACTCTATAAGAAGGCCTTGTCGCTGGGCAAGAACGAGGCGCAGGACAACATTACGGCGCTTGAGAAAAAGCTTTAGTAGTCCCGCAAAAATGCAACCCTCGCGAGAGGGTTTTTTTGTGGCTGAAAAGTTAGTAAACAGCCTGAGATTAGCCCTTTTTCGGACTTTGTAAACATTAAATCGGCGGTGCTTTACTTTCTTGCTACCTTTGTGGCAGTGGATTCGTATGGCTTTTGATGTTATCGTAACCTTACTGCTGGTCTTATTGAATGGTTTTTTCGTCGCCGCCGAGTTTGCCATTGTCAAGGTGCGTTCATCGCAAATCGCCTTGGAAAGGGGAAATCTCTCCAAGCGTGCCGCCGAAAATGTGATCAACAATCTCGATGGCTACCTGGCAGCCACTCAGCTGGGCATTACACTGGCAAGTCTTGGTTTGGGTTGGGTAGGTGAAGACGTGATGTCGAGGATCATTTTAGATGTAATGGATCTTCTCGGACTGTCAATAAGCGCATCATTAGCCCATAGTATTTCCTTGCCGATCGCGTTTGCAGTTCTCACCGTCCTGCACATCGTTTTTGGTGAGCTCGCGCCTAAGTCTCTGGCCATCCGTTATCCAACCTCGACATCGCTCAGGGTAGCCATTCCACTGAGAGTGTTCTATACCATATTCAAGCCGTTCATTTGGTTGCTGAATGGATTCGCCAACATCATTCTGAAAATGCTGGGTGTAAAGCCGATCAGCGAACAGGATATACATTCGGAAGAAGAGCTGAGATTGATAATCGCGGAGAGTGAAGAAGGAGGCGCTATCGAGCCCGCCGAACGCGAATTGATCCAAAATGTATTTGACTTTGACGATCGTGTTGTGCGTCAGGTTATGGTGCCGCGCGTCAAGATCAGCGGTCTTCGATCGGACCTGACCATTCAACAGACCATGGATGTCATCTTAAAGGAAGGGTATTCAAGGTATCCTGTATTTGAAAACTCTCTCGACGAAATCATTGGCATAGTTCATTCAAAGGATATCATTACCGCTCACTTCCAACATACAGGCAAGGGGTTGAAAGACGTTATGCGTCCGGCCCATTTCATACCGGAAACCAAACCGATTGATACCCTCCTCCGCG
>DASUTP010000081.1:0-6007 GCA_036374515.1 Chryseolinea sp.
GTTGGCGTCGACTCTACGGGAAATAAAAATGATTCGTTCATCGCGCTTCAGCTTGAAGATCATTTTTTTGTGGGCTGCGATAATGGATTATTCGGCCTCCTCAGCGAACAATCACACCAACAGGTGATCGAATTAAACTCCCTAAATCCCATCACGACCACGTTCCCCGAACGCGATATATTTGCCTCTGCTGCAGTAAAACTGGCCAGTGGAATGGCCATTACAAATCTGGGAAAGCCACTGCCAACGTTCAAAAAAATGATCGATCGGCAGATAAAAGCAACAAAAAAGCAGATCACGGGGACCATCATTAGGGTGGACACCGTAGGCAACCTCATCACTAACATTTCGAAACGAGTCTTCGATATCCTTAGCCAGGGAAAAAGTTTTACGGTCACTTTCGGCGGAGAGAAATTCAGAAAGATTCACACGCAGTACAGTCAGGCGGAGCAAGGTGAATGCTTCATTGTCTTTAACAGCCTGGGTTTGCTGGAGATAGGTATTTACAAGGGAAACGCGTCGGAGCTTTTGGGTCTGGGCTATGATGGTGTCGTGAATGTAATTTTTGATTGATCTAAATTCGTTTGCCCTAAGACCGGTAGTCTTCCCGTCCGAGCAGAAAAATTGAACCTGTTAATAAAAGCTTGCCCATCATGGTCATCCGAATTGTAAGAATGCATTTTAAGGACGATGGAGTCGAAATGTTTTTGAAGATTTTTCTGAAGCATAAAACCGCTATCCGCAAGGTGAAGGGATGTACGCATCTGGAGCTGCTTAAAGACGCAAATCAGCCAAACGTATATACCACGTTAAGCCATTGGAAGAAGGCTGCTGACCTGGAGGCTTACCGGGAGTCTGAGCTTTTTAAAGAAGTTTGGGGTAAGGTGAAAGTATTGTTTGCTGCCCAGCCGCAGGCATTTTCGCTGGAAAAAGTAATGGAGGTGTGACCGCCAGCTTGCCGCCCGGGAAGTACTTTTTAGCCCTATAAGGCGACAAAAATTAAGGTTTTTTTCTCCCATTTTTTTTCAGGGCAAAAAGCGATAATCTGTGTGCGACAGGCTTTTAGCTTTAAATAACTTTGCCCATATTTGCACCCTTCTTCGCTAGTGCTTTGACGGAATTACCCTTAAACCAGGTTATTATCGAAGCTCTGGCGAAGCCAAGCCAAAGTGGCGGAACTGGTAGACGCGCACGACTCAAAATCGTGTATCTTCGGATGTGTGGGTTCGATTCCCACCTTTGGTACAGATGACCTAAAATGCCAGGAAGGCCTTCAGATAATGAAGGCCTTTGCAGTTCTGGTGAATTGTTGACCGCCGAAGCGCTCGCGAAGGAGGGCCTCCAGATGATGAAGGCCTTTGCACTTTTGATGCGTTGAGGCAACTTCGGCGAGAAAGCTGCACCACGCAAAATGGTGGTACCAAGTGTATTTCAAAAAACTAACGCTTAGCTATTGCGTTGCTGACTAAGAGAACGTGACAGAATACATTGTTATGGACGAAAAGGCGCTCATTCAATAACCTTTGTTGCCTCTGCTATCAATTCTTTCGAGAACTTTACGCCTATTTGGCTTGCGGCTGTTTTATTCAACGTCAGGTAGTATTTATCCGGGTGCTTGACCGGCAGGTCTCCTGGTTTTGCACCTTTTAATATTTTTTCAACAAAATGTGCTGCTTCCCGAAATTGCTGCTCAAGATCGGGAGCCCATGCCATCAGTCCACCGACTTCAACAAATACGCTTTGCTGGTAAATGACGGGCAGACGATTTTGTGCGGCAAAATCAACAACCATTTTTCGGTTGGCCAGCGTTAGGGCGCCTTGAAAAACTACCATTCCGTCGACGCCATCGTTTGTCAACTCCGCTAATGCTTTTTTCAACTCTTCCAATGTTTTGACTCGGTAGGGAGTTACTTCTATCTGGAGGGTTGGTGCTGTTTTCTCAGCTTCAGCAAGTTGTACTTCATGACCACCTATTCCTGGTGTTGCCGAGAGTAAAGCAATGCGTTTAGCAGTAGGAACGGCTGCTTTTAAAAGTTGAAGGCGCTTTGCAACAACTCCTTTGGGTAATTCATCCATGCCGGTGTAAATACCGCCTGGATGTTCCAGGCTCTTTGCAAAACCGTTGCTTACCATACCGGGGCAGGTCGCAAGAACCATGGGCATTTTCGGATTGTTCTTTCGTATTTCTAACGCAACTGGGAGAGACGCTGCTACTATTACAACCAAATCCATCCCAGCCAATTCGGCGGCCATAGCCGCCAGGTCTGTAGTGTTTGGCCGGGCAAGTCTCATTTCAATTTGCACGTTTTTGCCTTCCTGGAAACCAAGTTTTTCTAGTTCGTCCGTAAAAACTTTTTCTAATCGCAACGGACCTGCACCGCTAAGGAATCCGATACGCGGAATAGTTTGTTTAATCGACAATTCCTTACAGTATAAAATTGATGGGACCGCGCAAAAAAGAGAAAGCGTTTTAACAAATTTCCGTCTTGTCGTGAACATTGGACAGTTGCTTATTTTTTAAGATTTTTAATAAAGCTAATTCGAATGGTGACCCTCTGCAATCACCAAAATGGGTGATTTAAAGAATTATTGAATCAACAAACCCTCGAATTTTCCGAAAATCCTCTATAAAGTAGTTCGATATTCGGCGCTTCCAGTGTACGAACAATCAGAAGTTGATAACAACTTGTGATCTTTTTGCCACAATTCGTGTAGGTCGCGTACCTTCATTACAGACCTGATCACAGCGATCACCAGTACCTTGATAACTGCACGGGCCGATGGGAATCTGTTGCTAACGGACTTTTACGGTGGCTTTCCGTTGCCTGTCGCTCACGATGAACGAATGAAGTTTCATTTACTGCGCGCTATAAGCGACTGATGACTTGAAGTTTTCCTCTACTCCATTCTCAAACTATTCACCGGATTCGCCAGGGCTGCTTTGACTGCCTGAAAGCTTACAGTCGCCAGTGTTATCACCAGCGCTCCTGCAGACGCGGCAGCGAAAATCCACCATGCGATGTCTGTACGGTAATCATACCTGCTTATTCCATTGGAAAGAAAATAGTAGGACGCGGGCACGGCGATGAGACAAGCCACGATGATCAACACCACGAATTCACCCGAAAGCATTCTCCACAAATTTGGAACGGATGCACCCAGCACTTTCCTTATTCCAATTTCCTTTGTTCGCTGTTCAGCAACAAATGACGCAAGACCAAACAATCCCAGACAACTGATAATGATCGCCAACGTGGTGAACACGATGGCAAGTCGCCCAATATTGTCTTCAGTTGCGAACTTGGCCGCGTACTCCTGAGACGCAAATTTATAGTTGAACGGAGCACCGGGAATCACTTTGTTAAATGTTGCTTCTATTTTCGGTAACGCTTCTGCAGCGCTCATTTCAGGATTGATGCGCAAGTACATCCAGCCGGCGCCTCCCATATTAAGATATATAGCGGGTCTCACGGGTTCGAATGGAGAGTTCATCACCATGTCGTGAATGACGCCAATAACGTGGAAGTCTTTGTCCATATTCCACGCCAGGTTTGTCCAATGTACTGTTTCACCTACGGGATTTTCAAGATTCATTTGTTTAGCCGCCGATTCGTTGATGATGATGGCTGAGGAGTCGCTCGCGATGTCGCGGGAAAAGGTTCTTCCGTCGACCACTTCCCACCCAACGGTTGTTCCGAAATCTGCAGAAACATTCAACGTACTGAAACTATTATCTGCCTGTGGATCATATCCTTTCCAGGAAAAACCTCCGTTCCCCGACCATGTTGTAGTGATGGGCCCACCGGCGTCTGCGATTTCTTCTACCGATCCTGAGCTCTTGAGTTCAGCGCGAAGCGTTTCAAATTTTTCGTAGAACTCTTTACCCTTCTTTTCCATCATTAACAATCCTTCTCGCGAATACCCCACCGGGCGGTCTTTTACAAACATCAGCTGGTGATAAATCACGCCTGTTGAAGCAATGAGTGTGATCGATACGGTAAACTGTAGAACCACCAGTGCCTTTCTTGGTATTGAAGCCAGTCGACCGACGCGAAACGAACCCTTCAGAATTTTTAGGGGATTGAATGACGACAGGTAAAGTGCAGGATAACTTCCGGCCAGCATTCCCGTGACAAAAAGGAATAGCGCGCTGAAGATCCAGAATTCTGCATACTGCCACGGAAGTTGCATGGCTTTTTGTGAGATCGTGTTGAACCAGGGAAGCGCTGCAAATACCATCAACAAAGCAAAGCCAAATGAGATGATCACAACAAGAAATGACTCAGCAAAAAACTGAGCGATGAGTTGCCCGCGAACCGACCCGAGGGTTTTTCGGATTCCAACTTCTTTAGCTCTTTTTTCGGAACGGGCGGTGCTAAGGTTCATGAAATTGATGCAGGCTAGCAACAGCACAAATACACCGATCGAGCCAATGAACCAAACAAGTTGGATAGGACCGTTCTGTAAAACACCCTCCTTGTAATCTGAATACAAGTGCCATTTGCTCATAGGGTTAACGTGAACTTCAGCTTTAAATTTCAACCAATCTTTCATGTACTCAAGGTTCCGCGTCGCGTTGATTTCGAGGTCCTTGATATTTGCATCCACGCTTTCGAAAGTGGCCATGGGTTGTATCTGGACATAGATCTGGAAAAAGTGATTTTGCCAACCCTGATCCTTTACCCAGGGGTTGTTCAGGAGATAAGCTTCCCAGGGACGAGCGAACTGGAGTCCGTACAGATCCGAGTTCTTTGGAAAATCCTCAAAAACGCCAGAGATCGTGACCTCTTTCTCATTATTAAGCTTTACAATCTTTCCGACCGGATCACCTGTTCCAAACAACGCATCCGCTGTAGACTCCGAGATCATGATCGATTGTGGGTCTTTCAATCCCGACCGGCTGCCATATATCATTTTCCATGTGAACATCTCAGGCCCGTCTTCTCCGATGTTGGTTCCTGTCTTTGAGATTTTCTTGTCATCAATAGAAAGGGTGGCCTCAAAATTTCCCTGTCGTGGGACGACATACTTAAAATTCGAGCCATACGTCGTCTGAAGTTCATGGAGCATCGGGAACTGAAGATAGTCTTGACCTGAATAATGTTTTCCCTGGAAGGTGCCGGCTTTCATGATCTGCGCAATGTGGTCATAGTTATCGTGGTACTTGTTGAATGTCAGCTCATCATTCACCCAAAGACCAATTATTAATGCCACCGACATGCCCAGGGCAAGTCCGCCGATATTGATAAACGAATAACCCTTTGTTTTAACCAGGTTTCGCCAGGCGATCGTGAAATAGTTTTTTAACATGACGTCTTGTTTGATGTGTTTGGGATGTCACAGGTTGGTCAGAAGCTCATCCATGCCATTAAGATACTCGTTCGCCTGGCAAAGGTTGCATCTTTGACGCAGGAAAATCTGGGACGGTTACATTTAGGGACGCCTGTAGTGGATTTGTGCCCACGGTAGTGACGAGCCAGCACGGAGTCATTGGAATAAATCATGGATGGATTATTTACAAGAAGGCAACAGCATATGATATTATCAACATCGCTGCGTTGAGAAAGAGCATAAGAAAACACGGAATGATCCGCTGTTAATAAGCACAAATCATTTTAGCGAAAAATTCAGTTCTAAGATCGATTCCGGAGGAAGATTTTTCAGTTCAACTTATTCACCAAGAATTCGAAACTTGCGAGATCCTCGAGAAAATGGTTCGATATGCTAGACCTCGAGTGTACTAGCTGGAGTCTCGACGATCTGGGTTTGCTAAACTGCATCTGTTGTCTCAACTTTTGAATGCCTATTCCCGTAAGCTCATTTAACCTTTAACATTTGCGCGTTTATAGCGACCACCACGGTACTGGCACTCATGAGCACGGCCCCAATAGCTGGACTTAACATGACTCCTGCGTTATAAAGAACACCTGCCGCCAGGGGCAAAGCAACGACGTTATATCCAGTTGCCCAGACGAGGTTTTGTATCATCTTTCTATACGTGGCTTTT
>DASUTP010000082.1:0-3261 GCA_036374515.1 Chryseolinea sp.
CCATTGATCTCGGCGGAGCACGAGCCGCATTTGCCGGCTTTGCAATTCCAGCGTACAGCCATATCGTTAGCACTTTCAGCCTGGATCTGGTGCACTGCGTCAAGGACCACCATACCTTCCGTGATTTCAGTTTTGTACTCCTGAAATTCACCCCCGCTTGAATTAGTCCGCCATATGTTGAAAATTACTTTTGACATTATTGCATTTCTTCGATGATTCGCTGTAGGTCATCCCTGATCTTTAGTTTTGGAACATGTTTTATTTCCATGCTTTCATCTGAATTTTTCCGGATGGAAATGTTCACTTTGCCAAACCCATCGCTTTTCTGCTGAAAATCCTCGCGGAAATGTCCACCCCTGCTTTCTTTTCGTTCCAACGCAGCTCTGGCGATTGCCTCGGCAACGGTGATCATATGTTTTAACTCGATAGCAGTATGCCAGCCAGGGTTATAGGCACGATTTCCCGAACATCCAGCTTTGCTGATTCTGGTTTCGAATTCCCTGATCTTTCTAATGGCTTCGGCGAGCTCCGCCTCCGTTCTGACAATACCCACCAGCTTCTGCATTTCCTCCTGCAGGTCGGCTTGAATTTGGAATGGATTCTCGCTGCCTTGTACCGAACCCTTTTCAAAGGGAGATAACGCCCAATCGGAAATTTTCTTTATCTGCTCGTCGCTAACCTTTCCGGCTGAGCACGCCTTGGCATACTTCGCAGCATATTCTCCTGCGCGTTGTCCGAAGACCAACAGATCCGAGAGAGAATTGCCTCCCAGACGATTGGCGCCATGAAGGCCTGCCGCGCATTCGCCCGCTGCAAACAGTCCCTCAACGGTTGTCATCTGACTGTCGGCATCCACGCGAACACCACCCATGATATAATGCGTCGTTGGACCAACCTCCATCGGCTCCTTTGTAATGTCGACACCGGCCAGTTCTTTGAATTGATGATACATACTGGGCAGCTTTCGCTTGATATGATCAGGTGCGTTGGAAATTTTTTCCTTTATCCAGGCAATGTCTAGAAAAACCCCTCCATGGGGCGAACCACGGCCTTCTTTAATTTCTCGTGTGATGCATCGCGCGACGTGATCACGAGTTAAAAGTTCAGGTGGCCGTTTCGCATTCTTATCTCCTTGGGTATATCGCCAGCCCTCCTCCTCGTCCGTTGACGTTTGTCCCTTGTAAAGTTCAGGTATGTCGTCAAACATAAACCTGCGCCCCTGGTTGTTCCGGAGAACGCCGCCTTCCCCGCGTACCCCCTCCGTGATGAGCAGCCCGCGTACGCTTGGAGGCCATACCATGCCAGTGGGATGAAACTGAAAAAATTCCATATCGATAAGTTCGGCGCCGGCATGATACGCTAACGAAATGCCGCCGCCGGTACAGTCCCAGCTATTGCTGGAAATCTTATAGATCCTTCCCATGCCTCCGGTGGCGATGATTACGGCCTTTGCCTGAAATAATTTGAACATGCCTCGCTCCCGATCATATCCAAAGGCGCCAACAACCCTCCCATCTTCTTTTAACAAGCTGATGATGGTATACTCCTGGTAGATGTCGATGTTTTCATGAATGGCATAATCCTGCAACGTCCGGATCATCTCAAGGCCTGTGCGATCGCCGACGTGTGCCAGGCGGGGATATTTGTGTCCCCCAAAATTTCGCTGCAAGATCCGCCCATCATCGGTCCGGTCGAACACCGCCCCCCACGCTTCCAGTTCTTTTACGCGCGCGGGCGCTTCCTTGGCGTGCAGTTCAGCCATGCGCCAGTTATTCAAATATTGACCGCCGCGCATGGTATCGGCAAAATGTACTTTCCAGTTGTCGCGATCGTCAACATTTGCAAGCGCGGCGGCCACGCCGCCTTCAGCCATCACGGTATGAGCCTTTCCCAGCAGTGACCGGCAAATCACAGCAACGGAGACGCCATGTGCCGACGCTTCTATCGCCGCGCGCAGCCCGGCGCCGCCCGACCCGATGACGAGAACATCGTGTGAATATGTCTGATAATTTGCCATCACAGTATTCTCCAGTCGGTCCAGACCCCCATGGAAACAAGACGAACGTAAACATCGGCGAACATCACTCCGAATAAGCTGAACCATGCCCAGTTCATGTGCTTGCGGTTCAGACAACTAGCGCAGTTGTAAATCTTCCTTTGCACAGGTGACTTTGACAGCCGGTCTTTAAAGCCTCCAACAAGATGACGGAATGAATGACATCCAAATGTGTATCCTCCCAACAACGTTGCATTTAGCGTCAACACCAGGGTACCCACGCCAATGCCAAAAGTCTTTGCCCCAGTAACCGGGTCGGTGAACCACATTGCCTTCCACGCGTCGTAGGCCAGGATAATAACGAAGATTATAGCGAGGTACAAAAAGTACCGATGGATGTTTTGCATAATCAAAGGAAAAGAATTTTCACCCCGGTAGGTCTTGCGTGGCTCAGAAACTGCGCAAGCCGGCGGATCGGCCCAAAAGGATTTGTAATAAGCTCCCCGATAATAGTAGCACGTGAATCGCATACCACCAGGTGCCCACAAAATAAGAATGGCCGGAGAGAAAGGGAGGACTGCAGGCCACCAAGAAGGTTTTGGACCAAACCAGCTGTGAGGAGAGTCACCAAAAATTTCTGGCGAATAAAATGGTGAAAGGTAGGGTCCAACAGCATAATGCTCACCTTGAAATGCGGCCCAAGTAGCATAGACAATAAACGACGACAGTCCAAGAAGGACTAACAGTGGACGAACCCACCATAAGTCATTGCGCGATGTTACGAAGCCGTCCATCCGAATTCAGTTGAGGTTGGGTCTGAATTATTTAATGAGGTTAAAGAAAAATCAGGTGAAATGCAATAGCGATAAAGTAAAGTACTTTGAGAATTACTCTTTTTGTTCTGCTTTTCTGCTAAGACACCAACAATCACTACGACGAATACAAAACCTGAAGCGTATCCCCCTTAAGTAGGCTTTGCCCATCAACTTGCTTTGTGACAAATACACTTTTGCGCAGCACCCTTATTTTACTCGAAGCACTGCACAAATGTATGTGAGATTATTCTTATCAAGATCTTGTTGGCCCAGTGTTCGGTGCTCATAGATTTTTTCTCCGCGCCGAAAATTGTATTAGGAAAAAATGAGAATAATTTCGTTGAATCCAAAAAATAATTTGACCTGACGGTCGGTAAAAAACGTCGGGAAAAAAGTTGTTTTGATCTCTAAATATTGGACGTTGTGCCACATCAGGACGAGTGTGTGAAT
>DASUTP010000083.1:0-3426 GCA_036374515.1 Chryseolinea sp.
TAAACCTGTTGCCTACCTGTGTGAGGTCAGGACCGATATTACCACCCTCCCCCTGCATGGAGTGGCAGGAGCTGCAAAGTGTTGCGGCAAACATTTTTTTACCTTGTTCAAAATTGCGGTCTACGAGCCCGCTATCAGCAACGAGCGATGCCACTTCCAATGTCCACCTTCTTCCCGGTCCCTTGGGCCTTGGCAATTCAGCAAGATTGTTTCCGGAACGATCCACCAACGAATCGCCTGACAGAATATTAAAATGATCGAATTGATTTTTAGGCAATTTATTTAGTGCAAGCTTACGCGCCTTATCGATAAACCCGATATAACTGTTTCCACCCTTGAAGGTAAATGCTTTGGCAAACCACGTAAAGTATTTTTGCTGGAGTTCAGGAGTCCACCCCGTATTTGCGTCACTCAAAACCACTGCGTAGTAGGATTGCTGTGCCGGTGGAATCTTAGACAGCATACCTGCGATATCCAATCCATATTGAGGATTTCTAAAAATTAAATCAGATGAGGAGCTCACCGTTTTATCCAACGGATCGTCTTTGGCTGATTCCAGGAGCGCCAGTGTTTTTGAAACAGCCCCTGACGCTTCGATGTGAACAAGCAACTTGCTCAACATTCGGTTCAGGTCATTCGTCTTAGCCGGATAATGCGCATCGAGGTAACCTGTCACCTGGTTTCTGAGCGCGCCTTCTGGTTTGCCCATCCTAAAGAAAACCAACTCAAACGCCCTCAATAAATCTATCTGTTGGGCCTGCGAAAGCTTTCCGTAATCGACTTTTAACAGCGCTTCTAAAATACTGTTCTTTAGCGCCGGTTTTCCGTGATGTGTCAAAGCGATGGTCGCCTGCGTGAGGATCTGCGGATCGGTTTCTTTCAAGGCGCGCTCTTGCCACTGCGCGATGGGCTGGTGCTCGACTGCAACGCGCGCTGCGTACCTGATAAATCTGTCTTCGTGTTTCAGGTAGGGCCATGCAAAATCAAGCGCGCCTTGCTGCGGACCCCGGTGAAATTCTTCTAACTTTCTGCGGAGATTATTCTCTTCGTTTATTTCCGAGAGACCTTCATTTTCCTGTTCAGCCGGTGTTCCATCGTAGTACACCCTGTAGAGATCTGATTCAAGACGTCGCCCTCCGGTAAGAAAATACAACGCCCCGTCTGGACCAATAACGCCATCGGTTAGCGGCAACGGCGAGCCGGACAGAAATTCTTCGGCTTTTGCCTCATAAGTAGAACCACTGGGCGTAAGTTGGATGGCGTAAATGATCCCGAAACTCCAGTCGAATGCAAACAACGAATTCTTGTATTTGGCAGGAAATTTAGCGGTTGCACCATAAATCAGGTTGGTCGGTGACCCTTGTCCAATATTCAAAACCGGTGGAAGATTGTCAGGATAGGCAGGAGACCACTTTCCGTTGCCGGTGCGCCACCCAAATTCGCTTCCGCTGGTAACATGACAGATACGTGTGGGCCTATACCATGGCATTCCGAAATCCCATTCCATGTCCGAATCATAGGTAAAGAGGTCGCCTGCTGCGTTGAAGGCAATATCAAATTCATTCCGATAACCTGCGCTGACAAGTTCCCACCGCTTGCCCAGCGAATCCAGGTTTGCGATCCAGCCTCCCGGTGCCCCTCGGTTATTAGCATGACCTCGCGGGTCTTTGATCTGAGGAAATATATTGTCGTCTTTCCAGACCGGCGGTAGACGATACCAATCCATCGTCGGGAGGTCGGTGTGATTCCCGGCTGCGACGTATATGGATTTTTTATCCGGCGCCAGAATGATGCTGTGCGGTCCATGTTCGCCGGGCTCGCCCTTCATGGACTTAAGCAAAGTGATTTTATCAAACTGATCATCGCCGTCCGTATCCTGAAGCCGGTAGAGCCCAGTATTCTTATCAAAGTCCTTATTGCTATTGTGATTGACCATAACGTAAAGGCTATTGAACGCATACAGAAGACCCTGGGCATAGCCCATTCCTATTCTTAATGTCGTAGTGTCTTCACGTTGAGACTCGGCAGTTCCTATAATTAATTTTTCGATTTTCTTCGGTGCTGAACTTCCGATGGGAGCCAGATCCAGGCGATATAATGCGCCATACTGATCAGAGGTTATAAGCCGCCCCTTATTATCGAAGGTCATCGATACCCATGACCCTTGCTCATTGGCCGAAGGACTATACAGGTGCTCGGCTCGAAATCCTTCCATCAACTTTAACTTCTCAAGTTTAGAATTGGCCGACTGCGATTGGTCAGCCAGTCGAGTATCTTCTTGCTTACAGGATGTTGACATCAGGAGGATTACAAAAAAAATAAGGAGCAGTTGGGTAAATGGTTTTCTGTGCATATTTATTTGGACGCTGGTCTTTTAAGAAGTATCAGATTTTAAAAAAGTAAATCGAATTTTTCGAAGTTACAAGAAACGTACTGGTATAAACACTCACCATTGAAAAAATGGGTAGACGGTCAAGGTACAATTCTGGCCAAAGATACCTGTCATGTACTATCACGATGCAAATGACGCTACGGCTGTCACCGCAACGTCCGGCAGGAAACAATTTTTATCGCAAAGAGGCAAGAAAATTTTTTTTATGGGCCGTGTTACTGGATGAAGTCAATTTAAAAAGGTGTTTTTGTGGGATGTATCCGCATTTAAAAGTGTTAAGCGGTTGAACTAAAGTCTCGCCGCAATTTTTGCGGGCATTCAAACAGCTTACCTAGTTCATAGGGCATCGCATAGCACATCGCACATATGCTGAGAAAGGCTGGTACGGCTTTCATATTATCTGCGGAAAACCAGGTCGATTTTTTATTCAGGAACCCGTTAGGAGCAGCACCTATTCCTCTTTGAAACATTTGGTGACGTACAATACCATGCTCAGAATAACATCTCATGGCCGGTCCGGTCGGCCAAGGTATTGACTGAATCCGGTTACCATTCCATATCGAAGACTTTTTCCTTTGGAAATATATCGATCAGTTGAAGGGCAGGTAGTGTTTAATTTCCGTCTGGGACGGCAACGACATCTAAGATAATTTTCCAGGTACCGTCTTCAATTTTCCATACTCGTAAAAAGTTTGCTCTGTTCAATTCTGTTTTTTGTCCCTTCAATTGTACGCGGCCAAAGGAATAGCCAACGTCATTTGAAGTGGCGACGTCTCCACCCATGACGATAAACTCGAATCCTTCGGGCTCCGTGGGGACATTTTTAAACGGATATCGACCCGGATAGGATCCAGGGCGAAGAATCAATGCATCGGGTGAAAAACTTTGTTTTACGAATGCCACCTGTTCCTTGTTAATCTTGTTGTTGTAACGCTTGTCAGCATCCAATAAACTTTCTTTTGATTTTTTCGATTTGTGCGAGGGGCTTGTTGGGTTGGAGGAATGAAGGGTCGGGGCATTCAATTCCGGGCCAG
>DASUTP010000084.1:0-5470 GCA_036374515.1 Chryseolinea sp.
CTGGGTTCCGGCAACCTATGCTAATGTTATCGCGCGGCTGAAAACGCATGGTATCAAGATGGAAGATGTAACTGAAGTAAGAACTCTGGATATCGAGCTTTATCACTTAGAAGACCCAAAGATTTCAGCCGAGCCATTTGAGGGACACTTCAATGTAACTACTAAAGCCAAACTTAAAAAGCATCAGGAAACATTTTATCCCGGGTCTGTGCGAATTCCAACCGACCAGGTATTGGGCGATCTCGTCGTTTACTTGCTGGAGCCGGAATGCCCCGACAGCTTTTTATCGTGGGGATTTTTTCCGGAGATCTTTAGCCGCACTGAATACATCGAGGAATATGCGATCGAGCCACTCGCCCGTTGGATGCTGACAAAGGACGCGGACCTCCGGAGCGAGTTCGAGCGGATGAAGAAAGAAGATCCGACTTTTGTGGATGACAAAACCAAGGTTTACGCATGGTTCTACGAGAGGTCGTCGTTTTATGACAGTCGTTATTTAGTTTACCCGGTCGGCCTGGAACGATAAGAAAAATTCGCTCGGTCATCGAACGCCGGTAACAACGTTGTTACCGGCATACCTAGTTGCAGCTGTCATATGATAAGTAGTCCGTTCGTTTACATATTGAACACCGAAGTCAGAGCATTTGCTGATTTTCTCTACTGGAAGCCCCTTTGCGTTGTATTGGTAGGTGAAAGTAATGGTTGACCCCTCCGCCCACTGATCTTAGTTTGGTCGGTAGAAATAATTTTTCGACTCGACGTTCCGATAATTAACGGTCTGCTGGTTCAAAAGAGATGACAGGACGCAACCATCTTAAAACTTCACCGTTCAATCAAAGAAAAAATTTCTAAGGATAATGCGGGTTGCTTTCGTAGTTCTTTTCGTAAGCGTTTGCTGTGTATGTCGGGCACAACAGATAAAGGAGGCCGAAGTGCCGGCGAATGTAAAAGCAGTGGCTGCCAAACAGAGTAACGGTCAACCTGTTACGATGTGGGTACTGGACAAGAAGCGGGGAAAATATATTGCCAGTATAATCAGCACAACGGCAGTTGCTGGAATTGAAATCAGCTTAGACGGAAAATGGATCGAAACAACGGCAGGGGTAGCGCCTGATAGGATGCCCGCGGCCGTAATGCGGGCTGCCACCGAAGAATTTCCGAGTTATGAGTTAGATAATTTTTTCTACGTCACCTCCCCTGACAAATCCCCCCACTACAGCGTTGATGCATCGTCGGATGACGAGGACTTGACGTTGACAATCGATCCAAACGGTAAAATCCTAAAAAAAGAAACACGATAGTCGCCGGCAACGACTACATATATCGCTCAGTTTCCCGGTTGAAAGATGCTGTCGTCCATGGGCACATTGACTTCGGCCTTGTCGATCATCACTTCTAAGATCACCTGGTCGTTAGATCTGCTGATCGACTTGAAAGGGATTTTTATCCCACCGACATCGCGGTAATCGCTATAGACGGTATTTAAAAGCGCTCCCTGTAACTCTACATTCTTTGAAGGAGATATTTTCATAACCAAGGCGCCTGTTAGATCATCAAAATAATACGTCTCTATACTTGCGTTGCTTCGCGTCAATTTTATACGATTGCATTTTTTGCCGTCAATGGTATCATTTCCCTCAAGACTCACCTTGTGCCCTTTGCGCTTGAGATTTATAAACACGTCCTCCAGTTCCACTTCCGATTCGTTGGCCATTAACAAGGCCTCTTTTCCATTAAGCATTGCAGGAGCAGTCTCATTTTTGAATCCATCAATTTTCCAGCCCTTTGTCCCATCAAACGCCTGGGCATAATATTTTCCTTCAAGGGGCACGATGAATTTATAACGGTTTGGCGCCTTTGCATAAGCAGAGAACGGAAATTCGATTCCACCGTAATTGTATTTTCCCGACGTTGTCAGCGTTTTTATTTTTTTCCATCTTTTCTCTCCTCCAATAAAAGCCTCATATTTCTTAATAACCGGTTCAGCATCCTGCGCGTTAAGGCCAAAGGAGAGAAGCGAGATAAGAAGCAGGGAGAATAATAGTTTCTTTTGGGACATTTTGTTGAGTTTAATGGGGTTAATAAAGTTCGCTCGCAAAAAAGTTATCACAGGCGGCTACTGCCAGTTTGTGCACAATAGAGAAAATAATCTGTACTCACGGGCTGTAAACCTGCAACCCTTATCATATGCGTTAATTGGCCGCGGTGATAGGTTCCATGGTTCGTAATGTGCACGAGCAAGTCTTCTAGTGGCGACTCATACGGAACCCCCTTCCTGGTGATAAAGGAAATTTTTTGGGTCAGGTTGCCCGCTTCCCTTGCAGCGAACTTCAACATTTCGTCCTGGACTGGCTTCCACTCCTTATAGACATCAGCCGCTTCTTCAAAGTGCCATGCCGGAAGATCTGCCAGTGGGATTCCATTAAAGCGCTTTATCCACAACCAATCGGATTCAAGCAAATGGATAATTGTAGCCTTAACTGATCCAAAACTCCCACCATGATCCTTTACAAATAATGCCGAGGGCATGGACTCGATTTGTTTGCCGATCAACCGGTGCGCCCAAATGTTGTATTCAACCAGCTTAAGGATATTCATCGCGAAAGATTCTTAAAGGAAGCAAAGTTATTGAAATCGTCGACTTTGGTCCAGTATTTAATAGCAGATCACTCTTTGCCTCATGTGGATACCAGACTTTGTCAACCTAATTGTTTTTTACAAAACGAAAATTTTTTACGCCCGACCTAACACTTAGGGTGGCCATCTTACGGATAAAATAAATGCGAAATCCAGGGTACAAAGGTCGTCAAAAGCGTGCTCACCGCACATTCTATTCCAACCTGGGGATGAATGCCAAACTTTAACTTCGTAAAGTAGAAAATTCAATGATCCTTTTGAATATTGCAATTCGTTCAGTACCATCATTATTTGAACCATTAATTTTTGTATGAAAATAAAAGCATTCAAAGGCTTCCGACCCGTTGAGTCTAAAGTAAAAAGCGTAGCGTCCCGCCCGTACGACGTATTGGATTCAGACGAAGCACGGGAAGAAGCAAAAGGTAATCCCTGGTCTTTTCTTAATGTTGTCAAACCGGAAATAACGCTGCCTCCCGAAACGGACCATTATAGCATGGCAGTCTATGAAGCAGGGAAGAACAATTTTGAAAAACTGGTAAAGGAGGGAGTCTTTATCCAGGATCAAAACGAATGCCTCTATATATATGAACTTATTATGGATGGCCGGTCGCAAAATGGAATTGTGGCATGCGCCTCGGTTGACGATTACATGGAAGGACGCATCAAGAAACATGAACTCACCCGACCTGACAAAGAAACTGACCGCAAAAATCACGTACGTATTTCGATGATGAATGCCGAACCGGTTTTCTTTGCCTATCCTGCCAATAAAACGCTTGACCAGCTCGTGGCAAAAATCAAAACCGCTAAACCTACCTATTCCTTTACCAGCGATGATAATATTCAGCACCGTCTATGGGTAGTGAGCGAGCCAAAACACATTGAAGCGATTGTCGGCGCATTTGAACAAATGCCAGCGACTTACGTCGCCGATGGCCATCATCGTACCGCAGCCGCAGCGTTGGTTGGAAACGATCTGAAAAAAGAAAACCCGGCACACACCGGAAAGGAATCCTATAATTATTTCTTAGCAGTCCACTTCCCCGACAATCAGCTGGCGATCCTTGATTATAATCGCGTAGTAAAAGATCTCAATGGTAACGACCCAAAATCCTTTCTTGAGCGGCTGGCACGTTCTTTTGTCGTTGAAAGAAAGGGAAGAGAAGCATACAGACCGGCGCGCCTTCACGAATTTGGAATGTATCTGGCTGGTGAGTGGTATTCGCTGGTAGCGAAACCCGGCACTTACAATGATAGCGATGCAATCGGTGTGCTCGACGTTACCATTCTTTCCGAACAAGTTTTAAAGCCACTGCTCAACATACACGACTTGCGTACCGATAAACGAATTGACTTTGTTGGCGGGATGCGGGGATTGAAAGAATTGGAACGGCGGGTTAACAGCGGCGAAATGGCGGTCGCCTTTGCCCTTTATCCGGTCTCGATGAAACAGCTCATCGATATCGCTGACAGCGGCCAAATCATGCCCCCAAAGACGACTTGGTTCGAACCAAAACTTAGAAGCGGCTTGGTCGTACATACGTTTTGAGCTGACATTTACCTATAAGCCAATGGCCATGACAAAATATCTCGTCGCGTTGAACATTCTTATTTTGTTGTCCAATGCCAGTGCATTCTCTCAGAAAACGGCAACTGTGCAGCGGCCGAATATTATCTTCATCATGTCAGATGACCATGCATATCAGGCTATCTCGGCTTATGACACGCGATTGATTGAAACGCCCAACATCGACCGTATAGCCAAAATGGGTATGGTTTTTACACAGGCTAGCGTAACCAATTCCATCTGCGCTCCATCGCGCGCTACAATACTCACGGGAAAACATTCACATCTTAACGGAAAAATTGATAATCACTTTCCATTCGACACGACCAATGTTACCTTCCCTCAGCTATTGCAACGGTCAGGATATCAAACCGCGATGTTTGGTAAGCTACACTTTGGCAACAACCCAAAAGGTTTCGATCAGTTTAAAATTTTGCCTGGACAGGGTATATACTACAACCCCGAGTTTATCACTAAACGGGAAGGAAAAATAAAGCGGGAGGGCTACACTACCGACATCATTACAGATATGACGTTAACGTGGCTTGAAAAGGAACGGAAGCCTGATCAGCCTTTTATGCTGATGTATTTGCACAAAGCGCCACATCGACCTTGGATGATGGCCGAACGTCATTTGCAGGAATTCACGAACAAAAAATTCCCCGAGCCAAAAACCCTTTTCGATGATTACTCCGGCCGTACATCGCCCGCCGGCGAAGCAGAAATGAATATCCTCAGGCATATGAGCTGGGCCGGCGACAATAAAGTATCGCCGCAGATCATGGATGAACTTGGGATTGCTGAAATTGGAGTGGACAAGGCACGGTACAACAGTGAGATGGAGCGTCTAACGCCCCAACAAGCGGAGAATTTCAGCAAAGCCTATACCAAGGTAAATGACGAATTTAGAAAAGCTTATCCGGGAATGTCCGACAAGGATAAGATGCGCTGGAAGTATCAAAGGTACATGCAAGATTACCTGGGTACTATCAAGGCGGTGGATGAAAACGTAGGGCGATTGCTTGATTACCTGGAGACACATAGTCTCATGGAGAATACCATTATTGTGTACACTTCGGATCAAGGGTTCTACCTTGGCGAACATGGCTGGTTCGACAAGCGCTTCGTTTATGATCAATCTTTCAAAACGCCGCTGCTGGTAGCCTGGCCGGGACATGTTAAGCCAGGTTCCCGCTCCGACGCACTCGTTCAGAACCTCGATTTCGCGCAAACTTTTCTGGAAGCTGCCGGCACTGAAGCTCCGGA
>DASUTP010000085.1:0-11059 GCA_036374515.1 Chryseolinea sp.
AAAATAAAATCATTGCTGGCGGTTCAAGTATTAGGCTAGTGATTGACTTGAGCAAGAGCTTTGGTTGGTACGATATTTCCGTCGCGATAGATGGTCACACCCAATTGGAAAAAAGATTCGCAGGACGCGTAGAGGCCGGCAACGAGACGATCACTGATCCTGCTATGGCTTAATCTTGTTAATATTTTTTCCGTTAAGTTTCTACTCATTCACTTCTTAAGGTTTTTGCCGGCGTTGCCCAGGCTGCGGTGATAGATTGTAGGACTTCGATATTTTGCCGGGTCAACGCTTTATTCTTGCCTCAACGCTTTTACAGGGGCATCAAGTGCTGCTCGGATGCTCACAATCGTGATCGTAATGAATGTTATAAATACCAACGCTATAGGCGGTAAGGCAAACATCTGCCAAGCCAGCGGCGTTCGAAAAGAAAAGTGCTGAAGCCATTCATGACTGCCCCACCATATGACAGGTGCCGTGAAGAAATAAGAAATCAAAAGTACCCTGAGAAAATCTTTTGCAAAGATAAATAAGATTGTTGGAGCGGAGGCACCTAAGACCTTCCTGATGCCAACTTCCTTCGTTCGCTGCGACACGGAAAAAATCGAAAGACCGATCAGACCCAGACAGGTCACAATAATAGCTAAGAATGTAAATGCGTTGAATATTTTACCGAATTGAACGTCGTCGTTGTACTGGTGGTCGAAAAACTCCTCTAGAAAAAAGTAGGAAAATGGATGGTCGGGAAAACTTTTAGCGTAGACAGATTCCATCGCTGCTAAAGTTGATCTTAAATCACCCGAGGCTAACCGCGCCGAAAAATATTTCCATCCGGGCCATTTAGGCTGCATGTACATTATCGGCCCGATACCTTGCTTAAGCGACTCCTGATGATGGTCTTCGACTACACCGATTATCTCGGCATATCGCATGTCCGGTCCCCACCAAAACTGCAACTTTTCCTTCAGTGCATTTTTGCTTTCTTTTATATCGAGTCGCCTTAGGAACTCTTTATTCACCAACACTGGAATTGATTCTTGCTTATTTTCAAGACGAAAGGCCATGCGTTCACGTCCCTCGAAAATCCTGCCATCCACTAACTTGATTTGATAGGAGGAAAGAAAGCTTGTGTCGATTCCAGCGACTGATGTACCAAAGAATCCGTTGTCGTCCTGTTCATTGAGCCGCGAAATGGGCACGTATTCAACCATGGAGCGGCCGGGAATTTCCGAGGAACTCGAAATATTTTCAACACCAGGTATTTGCATCACATTGTTCTTGAAGAAGGAAATTTTGCTGCCAGCCAACGAATCATACACAGCGGGCGCGGCCATTACGAGCACCTGCTCTTTTGCGAAACCCAGGGGTTGGGTTCGCATGTACGTAACCTGCAGGTATATGGTTATCGTTCCTGCCAGCAACAGCATGGCCAGCACATATTGAAATGAGATCATCAGTTTTCTAAGATTTGTTCCTGAAGACGATTTAAAAAATTTACCTTTCAGAACAAGGGCGGGATTGAAAGCGGAAAGGGTCATCGCGGGATATGCGCCCACAAGAACAACCCCTACAATAAAAACACCAATAACAGCTACCCATTGCGTTGGCGAGTCCAGAAGGCCATGTTGAAACAAAACCTCGCCGACTTCTTTTCCTACAAGAAGCTCAAACCATCTCCAGGATATTGCTACAAGGGCGATCGCCCCCAGTAATCCAAGGGTGTTGATCACCGCGGTATCGAACAGAAACTGAATAATTAATTGCTGGCGACTGGCGCCAACGGCCTTGCGCAGCCCTACTTCCTTGGATCTCTCCAACGCTTTGGCCGTCGATAAATTAATATAATTGATCCAGGCGACGACAAGAATAAAGCCCGCGAGCAAGGATAGAAAGTAAACGGTTTTGGCATTGCCATTCCTGCTTTGCTCATCCTCAAATTGAGAGTGCAGGTGAATGTCGGTGACATGCTGCAATAAATACCTGAGCTGCGCATCGCCCTGGGAATTTTCCCCCAGATATTTTTTTGTAAAGGCGGGGATTTTGGCTTCTAAAGCTTCCACGTCAGCCCCTGGATTCAAAAGGATATAACTGTAAAACGCCGACCAGCTCCAAAAATCGTAACCATCTCCAAAATTGTCTTTCATACTTGCAAAGGAAACGAGGATGTCGAATTGCAGGTGAGAGTTTAAGGGAACGTCTTTGATAATTCCCGTTACAGTGAGCACTCTTTCGCGATTGAGGCGCATCTGTTTTCCCAGTGCAGCTGAAGTGCCAAAATATTTTTTAGCAATACTTTCAGTTATGACCACTGTGTTTGGTGCTTGCAGCGCATCCAACGTGCCAGCTATTAACTGGAAGCTGAATAAGTTAAAAAATGAAGCATCCGCGAACCAAACGTTTTCTTCGTTAAAGGCAACCAATTCGCCTTTTCCGTTTTCAACTGAAAATTCAATTGCATTGGCAACAAACGAGCTTAAATCTCCCGTAAACAATGATGTCTTGATCAATCGGCAAAAATCTGTCACTTCGGGGAAGTCCCTCTTCATGGCCGGGGCCACCGCTGGGGAGTTGGCTGCGCCACCGCTTACCGGAATGTCGTTTCTGTAAAACTGGTATGCTACCCGATAAAGGTTGCTTTTATTTTTGTGAAAGGTGTCGTAGCTCGATTCGAACCTGACGTATTGCCAAATGAGAAAGCAAGCGCTTAGCCCGATCGATAGACCTGCTACATTGATGATGCTGAAAATCTTGTTTTTACTGATGTTCCGGAGGGTAACAAGCAAATAGTTTTTAATCATTGCAGAATAGCATTGTATTCTTCCAATTTAGGCAACAGCCGGCGATTTTAGATCCAAAAATTTCATTCATTTCTCAAAGAATTGACCGGATTGGCCAAGGCCGATCGGACTGACTTTATGCTTATGGTGATCACAGCAATAAATAAGGCGATTGTTCCGGCAACCAGAAAAACTTCTGGGCCAATTGGTATCCGATATTCAAAGCCTTGCAGCCATTGCTCCATCAAATAATAGCCCACCGGCATAGCAACAAGGCCGGCTAGCAGAATCAGGAAAATAAATTCGAGGGAGAGCATGGAAACAATGCGGCCTACGGAGGCGCCCAGAACTTTTCGAATACCAATTTCCTTGGTTCTCCCTTTTACCGAATACGAAACCAGGGCGAACAGTCCAAGGCAGGCAATGGCCAGTGACACAAGAGAGAATGCCATAAATAACTTCGCGAATTGCTGCTCTGAGCGGTACTGATCGCTCACGCGTTCTTCCGCGAAGCCGTATTCCAGCACCGTATTTGGAAAGTGTTTTTTCCAGGCGATAGTCACCAGTCTAAGGCCATGATCGATATCCCCATTCAATCGCACGGCCACTCGGGAAAACCCTCCCCGCGACAGGAACATGCAGGTTGGCTCAATTTTTTTTCGAAGGGTGTTGTAGTGAAAGTCGCTCACTACGCCAATGATCTCAACCCTGGTTTCTCCAAATAAAATCTCCCTCCCCAGCGCATCTTTTGGATCTGTATAACCATATGCCCGGGTGGTAGCCTCGTTCACAATAACCGAAGAGGAATCTGCGCGGCTGTCTTTGACAAAATTTCTTCCAGCCGTCAGCTTCATTCCATAGGTTTCAATGTAATCGGCATCAACCGGGTTTGTGAACATGGTGGCGCTGATTTTTTTTCCGCTGACGTCCTCAACTGTTACAACTCGATTGCCTAAGCCTCCCGAGATCATCGCGCTTGAGGTAGCCAAGCCGGTAATGGTGGGATCCGCCATCAGCTCATTTTTAAACGCCGCATATCCAGGCCTGACTTCAGGGCTTCCGTTAACATTTAGGATAAGCAGATTTTCCTTATTGAAGCCCAAGTTTTTGTTGTCGATATAATGTAACTGCCGTTGGGTGACGAGTATGCTGGAAATAAGCACGATTGTAACAGCATATTGGAAAACCACTAAGCTTTTCCTTAGCCAGGCTCCGGTGGGTCCGGATGTAAAATGCCCCTTCAGGACGTTGACAGTCTTAAAAGACGAAAGGATCAAGGAAGGATAAATGCCTGAAAGAACACCGACGGTAACAGCAATGGCGAGTAGTGTTGTCAGCGTATTGACGGTGTAAAGCTTTGTAATTTCATTGCCTGTCAGGCTTTCAAACAACGGTCTGGCCAGTTCAATCCAAACGATTGAAAATGCCAGCGATATCAATACCAATATTAACGACTCGATAAGGTACTGGATAACAAGTTGATTGCGACAGGCACCCATAACTTTTCGCACGCCAACTTCTTTAAACCGGTCAGCGGAATAAGCCGTAGACAAATTGATATAATTGATGCAGGCTAGCAGCAAAACTATAAAACCCACCGCGCCGAAGATGACAATAAATGCCAGGTTGTTGTTTGACCGGATCTCATACCGGAGATCGGATTTAGTGTGAATGTCGGTGAGTGGCTGAAGAAAGTACGACCAGTAAATCTTGTTCTTCTTCATATCCGAGCCAATGTACTTCTCAAGAAAATTTGAAAGCTTCGCTTGGAGATCTGTTGCGGATGAGTTGTCTTTCAACAAAAGATAAGTATAGTAGCCGTTGTTGAACCAGCCGGCATATCCGAACTCATTTGGATTTACGGCTTCTACCGTTTTAAAGGAAAAGAGGAAGTTGTAGTTGAAATGGGAATTTCCAGGGCAGTCTTCGACGATTCCTGTTACCTTGTAGTCAGCGCCCTGGCCGTTGGGGTCGTATTGAAATATTTTCAATGACTGTCCCAGGGGATCTTCGTCTCCAAAATATTTTTGGGCCATCGATTGACTCAACACGATATTATAGGGTTCTTTTAACGCAGTCGCTGGATTGCCCTTCAAAAGCTTAAAGCTGAAGACTTCGAAGAAGGAGGGATCCACGGCAATAATATTGCGCTCGGAAAATTGCTTATCTGCATACCGTACAACGGCGTCGTTCATGTCCAGGCGCACGGTGTTTTCAACCTCAGGCAAGTCGTTGGCCAATGCTGGGGCCAGGGGAATACATGTTACGGCCTGATCAAATTGTCCGGACTCATCTGTAAAGGTTCCCGCCACACGATAGATCCGGTCTGACTTTTCATGAAAACTATCGTAGCTGAGCTCATGTTGTACCCAAAGGCCGATCATGATAAAACAAGCAAGTCCAATGGAAAGTCCCGCGACGTTCAGAACGGTGTAGGAGACATTCTTCAACAGGTGTCGGATGGCTGTGGCAAAGAAGCTTCGAATCATAGCAGTAGGGTGTAGGTGCTCTGGTCTTCGTTGAGATACCAACACTATGCCACGTACAAATGAGCGAAATAACATAATACACCTTGTTTCAAATGAATCATCACGTTCTTATACGAACAAAAAATGACCGGAATCGGAAAAGTCGCGGTACCTGGTCAGAATGATCTCCAACGTCACCAGCATATAGCCTTTGCAGAACATGAATATATTATATACATTTATAAATATTATAATACTGATATGAAAGGCACGTACCTGGGGGAGTTTGAAGAAATCGTTTTGCTTGCCGTTGGTATTTTGCGGGATAATGCCTATGGCGTATCGATCCGACAGGAAATAGAAGACCAGACCCAACGTAATGTCAACATCGGCGCTGTGCATACCGCTCTTCACCGACTCGAAGAGAAGGGGTATCTGTCCTCACAATTCGGCGAAGCGGAAGAAGTAAGAGGCGGAAAGCGCAAGAGGCTGTTCAGTCTTACGAATGGCGGTATCAAGGCCCTGCGCGACGCGCAAGCCATTCGCAAGCAGATGTGGTCACAACTTCCCAAGATCATTTTGCAACAATCCTAGAACACCCGCATCATAAGCCGCTTGCGTCTTTGAAAAAAAATTCCTGAGGGAGATAGCAAACTGCTTTTACCTTTGGATCTGCCTTGTAGTCCGTATAACGCTGATGAAAGTGGAAGAATCACTGCCTGCTGACCGCGCCGATGCCGCAGAATCCGTTCGCGATAAATACGGCCAATCCCAAAAAATTAAATCAGGGATATAATAAATAATTTTTCCGAAGCGTCTTATACTCGCTCAGGCCAGGCTCCCAGCTTTCGCGAATCTGTTTTTCTGGCGTACCATCGATAATCTGTTGGCGAAAGGCTTCAACGCCAATTAATCTTTCTATAGTCCCCATTTCTTTGCTAAGGCTGGAATCAAAAAATTTTTCCTTGAAGGGATATGCCTTATAAAGTTCCATCATCCACTGAATGTTGATCTGCTTGCTTTTACGGAGCAAATTGACGTCGTAGTTCCTCAAGTCCAATCCGTAACAAACCTGGTTCATGTGCAAAGGTGTTTCAGCCATCCCTTTAATGCTGACAGGCGTATAGGAAAAATCATAGATTCCTTTAAGCTCAGGGCTTCCCAATACCGTAAACGGAAAATAGGTTCCGCGCCCGTGATTGAGGTAGGTGCCTTCGAACAGGCATGTGGACGGATATAACAAAACCGCTTGCTGTGTATTTAAATTGGGGGACGGGCTAACGGGGAGGGTATAGGGCATTTCGTGATCGTAGTTGGCAACCTTGATGATGCGCAGCTTACATTTAACTTTATTGGTGAGCCATCCCTCCCCGTTGGCCATCTGCGCAAACTCACCTACGGTTAAGCCATGCGCAGCCGGTATAGGAAACATGCCGATCCCGGACTTAAACTTCATGTCCAGTATGGGCCCGTCGATCAAATAGCCGTTGGGATTCGGACGATCGAGGAGCAGAAGCTCCTTATCACTTTCATGACAAGCTTCCATTAGCCGTGACAACGCGTTGATGTTGGTATAAAAGCGGACACCAACATCCTGCAGGTCGTACATCATAATGTCAACGTCCGCCATATCCTCTTTTGTCGGTTTGTTTTTTCGTCCATACAAAGAGATGATGGGGATCCCGGTCACGGCATCTTTTTCATCCGCGACGTAACTACCGGCGCTGGCATTTCCGCGAAAGCCGTGCTCAGGACCAAACACTTTGACTATATTTACCCCCAGGCTTTTTAGACTGTCAACAAGATGTGTTTTACCGATGATCGAAGTTTGGTTTGCAAGAATTGCCACACGCTTTCCTTTCAGCAATGGGAGATATTGGTCAACCTGATCAGCGCCTGTCAAAATATTTTTTTCTATTGGAGCTTCATCAGGTGTGCGTTGGACACTTGTACAGTTCAAAAACATTGCTGCGATGACTATCGCGGGAATACGGAATCGTTTGTAGATCATAGGTCCCTAAATTAAGGGAGAATCCGAACTAAAAAAAGCAATACGGCCGCGGAGGCGCATGGACCAGCACCACCTGTGTGATTACATTAACATATTTTCAAGGTCATTACTTTCCTTTTTAAAAAAAATTTATACATTTGTCTCACTATGAATAGAACATCAACATTCCATATCGCACCGATGATTCGCCTTCGCCAGGATGTGAAGTGGATTTTTCGTGCCCGGGAATTTAAGATGTCTGTGAGATGAATATAGTACAACTCACATACAGAAGCCCGGGCCAACACCCGGGCTTTTTTATTGACCATTGATTTTAAAATTATGACATTCGAACATATTCATATAAACCTCAAACGCGAACTCATCCGCACTTTTGCCGTTGTGGATGAATGGTTTGACAGGGAACAACCCTTGCGCTGTTATAAACCTTTATCGGGCGGGTGGAGTATAAATGAGGTTCTTGAACACATCATGCTTACCAGTCATTTCCTGCTGATTATTATCGAAAAAGGAACGATCAAGGCTTTGCAAAAATCGAACGGACTTACTGCAGGAGGGATGGTGCCTGCAAATTATTCTTTGGGAAGTCCCGCGCTGCATGATATTGCTGATCCAAAATCGTTTCCGTGGCAGCGGCCCGAGCACCACCAGCCCACGGGGCAACGATCAATGCATGAAGTGAGGCGGGAAGTTAGAAACCAGCTGGACCGATGTTTGATCACGCTTGATATGCTGCCATCCGGTGAAGGCACATTGCATCACATGGCCATGTCGGTAAATGGATTGGGCAAGCTGGACGTCTATCAATATGTTTATTTTCTTGCGTTGCATGCGCAAAGGCATCTCCGCCAAATGGAAAATGTGGAGCAAGAATTTCTAAAATGCTTGAGTGCTTAGTCAAAAAATATTTTTTCGGGTAAGGAAAGGATATTTTTCTAGCTGGCGCAAAGTGAGGTCACTTCGTTTAGACTGGATTTTGAAAAAAAAAACGAAAGCTAACGTTTACCCGCAGGATTTTGCCCATGCGTTGATAGATCGTTAGTACCAGCTGTCTGGGGATCGGTTACAAGGAATGATCTATGGCTTTATGACCATGATTGCTACAATCGAAAATGCCAGCACAAATAGAATGACACCGGTGAGCATTTGTTTTTTCTCAATCGCTTTGTATTCATGAGAATCGCCTCCGTACTCTTCAACGATTTTGATTTGTTTCTTAAGGTTGGGGGAATAAATACCAAAGGCGAGAAGGCCCATGATTCCAAATAATATCAGGGGATAGAGGATCCAGGAGACGGCGAGAATGTTATACTCGCCCACATAAGTCATGGCAAATCCGCTTATTAATGCCAGCCCATAACACGGGTTAGCTACGCGGTCGTCCATGAGTTTGATTCCCCGGAGGGAATACAGCAAATGTTCTTTCTGCATTTTTCCTCTCACGAGCCAGACGATGTAAGAGAAATTGAATCCCACTGCGATGATGGCCGCAAAGACGTGAATAAATTTCAGGATTTGATACAGCTGCATATAAGCATGTTTATAAATGCTAAGGTAATGCAGAAATTGTGTAGGTGCCTGTAACTGTTAAACAATTGGTGCAGACTGCAGGTGCTTGCGAAAATGTGAGAAACAAAACAGTCGGGTTGCATACTGGACTTCAAAATCCAGTGATACCCTTCACAGTTCCGGTTCTGATATCCAGCATGTAAATAACCGCCTGATTCGTGCGTTGTGAATCAAACATGTTTGCAAATGACGATGCCGTTGTAAAATCGTCGGCGGAATTCTTGGAGAATTTTGGATTTGCATCAAAGAAAAAAGCGTCGTTTCTTCGTTCGAGTTCGAAAAATTGGTGATGATAAAGGATATAAAGTTTATTTTCCAGGGAAAACCCAAACAGCGTGGGCACTTCAGTTTCCTGATCCCCGCATACCGTTTTGACTGGCGAGGTGAACCTTATTTCACAATTGATGTCAATCGACGGAGAATTATTCACAAACTCCTCGAACGTTGCGTAGTAACCGTCATTTAGTACTTTGTCCTTCATTACCGGCATCGACAACGGATCACGGAGACACAACGATGGGTCTGTCAAGTCATCCATATCGAAGGTTTGGTCGGCTTTCACCTCGTTTTTTTGTTTGCTGAAGATGACGAGGGCCTGGCCAATGACATCTACAATATTTTCGGCCTGCTTACCCGTGACATCAAGCCCTTTAGGTTCTGCCGAAACAAAAACGCTGCTGACGTAATAGTATAGATCGTTATGTCGAAGAAAAAAATCAATGCTAAGTTCCGCTTTGGCTGTTTCTTTCCAGCTCAATGCGTTTTCAGAAATTTTCAGTGAGGTAACACGGAGGGACAAGCCATTTAAAGGGGAGTAAAGGCCGGAAGCTTTTAACAGATCGTCGATTTCGACCAACCCCGGTTTTTCGAACACGGCAAAATTGCGTTTGTTGTTCAATCCCGTAGAGATGATACCGATGCTGTTTTTATCCTTTCGAGCATCGATCACTTCTGATACCGTGACATGGATATCATTGGTTTCGATCTCGAAATCACTCAATGATATTTGATACAATTTTTGTGCTGCTGCTTCGCCAGTAACGAAAAGCAGAATGAAAACGACGGCAACTGTTGCCGCGCTACGACGCCCACTGTGTTTCATAACCCTTAATGTTGAAAGCCAGTCTTTAAGGTAGGGACGGAAATTGCAGACGCGCCATGACGAAGGTTTTCTAAAATAAAGTTATCCGTCATCGGTTCGTTAGACACTTTCGTAGATCTGGGACTGAAGTCTCAATTTAAAAATTTGCCCGTCTTCTCGTTTTAAGGTTTTACCCCTAAGTTTTTTGCTTTTAGATTTTTTATAAAAGCGTGTAGCAGAATGTGTTAATGCGCCTTTTCACCACCACGGGATGTCGGGGGGCGCGGGCATTTGTCATTTCTTAGGGCGGCCCTTGCCAATTTGCAGCTACAGCCATTCCATTGCCGGGAATATTTGGTTTCTTAGGTGGCTTTGTCAGGAGCCTTCCGTTTAGCCCAGCGTTTTCAACGTCATGCCAGCCAGTAAAAGGCCGCTCCATTTTAAAGGAGAGAACGAAAGTTTGATCAACCGCTCCCTCCGTGGCAGCTCCTAAATTTTGCAATGGCAAAAGAAATTTTAAATCAGGGACCCCCACGCTCCGGGGAGCATCCTTTGTCTAGCACTAATGTTATAAATCATTCAAGCTCCGTAGGAGCTCCAAATTTTGGCAATGGCAAAAGAAATCTTGAGTCAGGGTGACGCCCATGCTCCGTAGGAGCATCCTATTTCTAGCACACCATATCATTAACGCTCAGGCTTCGTAGGAGCCACCTAATATGAGACGCGAAAAAATTTTCGTGATCAACACAAATAAATTTCATTCGCAGATTTAATATCATTCATGCTCCCTAGGCGCCCAAATTTGCAATGCCAAAAGAAATTTTTTTTGAATCAGGGGACGCATTTGCTCCGTAGGAGCATCCTATTTCTGAGCACACAATGATCATTAACGCTCGGGCTCCGTAGGAGCCACCTAATATGAGGCCCGAAAAAAATTCACGATCAACACAAATAAATTTCATTCGCATTACGCGCCGTAGGCGATCCCAAATTTTGCAATGACTAAAGAAATTTTGAACTACGTGACGCCGATTGCTCCGTAGGAGCATCCTATTTCTAGCACACCATGATCATTAACGCTCAGGCTCCGTAGGGGCCCCCTAAACCTAATATTTTTTGTTAAGGCAGACGATAATATTTTTTAATTTCGTCCAAG
>DASUTP010000086.1:0-2749 GCA_036374515.1 Chryseolinea sp.
AAATTAAAGAAATGAAAAAAATTAGAGTCAGCCAGCAAAAGGTTTGGCTCAGTGAAAGATTTGCCCTCATACCTTATGGGAAAAGTTTTCCAGTTGGCGATACGGATTACATTTTCAATTTCCGGAATGTCTTCGTCCAGACTTTGGGATACCAGCAGGCCTGTTTGCGTCGAATTGAATTTTTTTCCTTCCAGCACTCCCCTAAACCCCAACCGATAAATGGATTCAGCGTCACCATGAAATTTGTCATAGCTCAATTCATCGAATATGTAAAGGATAATAAGCAGACTGCATGTGATCCCGATAGTAAGACCGGCTATGTTTATTATAGAGAAACCCTTTTGCCTCAACATGAAGCGCAAGGCGATTTTGAGATAGTTCTTTAGCATTGACGTTTACGGTCCCTAATATAACAGGTAATCGTTAAACAGTTATCGTTAGGCGGTGACGCTGAAGAAAACGGATAAGGCCGCCTCGTATTCGGCACGAAAATTTAAAAAAAATCCGTCAGGCATTCGAATGTTTAGGTTAAATCGATTCCAATGATCTCGTGCGCTTCGATTTTTGGAACCATCACGGAGATAATTCCTTTTTCTACTTTAGCGCTCATTTCTTCGCCACGCAAAAGGAGTTTTACACGACCGACCTTTGCGTTGACAGGGACTTTAACGTCGACCTTCGCATCCACTGGGATCAATTCACGGAAGGGACCTTTCATCATCATGGGATTGGTAAGGTTCACAATGTGTACAGTCATCGATTTTTCCTGACGCCAGGTTGTTACATCGACTATCCCAGGGCATTTTACGGTGACAACCGGATCATCATTCAATGCCCACCGGATTGTGTTTTTTAAAAGTTTCCCGTGGTCATCGGACAAGATCTGCCAGAATGTGCGGTCAATATCACCGTTGAAGTAAGCAACGCGACCCTTTCCAACACTGCGTAGATAAAGTTCTCGAATTCCGGTATCTCCACTTCGGGGATACACATCCTCCATGGGCAAATCCGGATAAGTGGGAACCAGTGTTACCGGACTTGGGAAATCCTCGTTGGGAGTTACATTGACACGATGTGTTACATTGATAATCCTGTATGCGTCCTCCAGGCCACTTAATACGGGATGAAATTTATCCGCCTTCAGTCGTAGGTAGCTGTTTTGCAACGGTCCCTCAACCCCTTGGCTGTAGGAAACTCCAAACAATTCCGCCAGTCCGAAATTGGAGCGAGGATTTCCTTCCTCGTCGTATAATGAAGTTTCGTACGTGGCAACGACACCACCACCGCGTTCGACAAATTCTATTAGCTGATCGCACTGCTTGTTTGACAAGGCCGCGATATTGGGAAGGATCAGTAATTTGTAGCGTTGAAGATGCGAGGCATCCAATAGCCTGTCATTGACCATTTCGAAAGGCACGCGATCTTCTACGAGAGCATGGTAGATTCCATAGGCATGATCCTGATAATTTTTTTGCCACGGCTTGCTTCCGTAATTTTGAATGGTTTGCTCTGAATACACTACGCCCACGTTCACAATCGGTTCAGTATTCCTCAGGTACCGTTCATTTTCGAAATACCCTTGGTAAAGTTTTTGAACGGTGTCCATCCATCGCTTATCAAAAATATTTCCGCCGAATTTCACGAAACAGGGACGAAGGCCATTGGCGATACCCTCGGCAACCCAGACACTTATTTCGGCATTGCTTTGAACTGAATCTTTCCACCGATAATTTTCCTCAACGCCCACACTAAAAATCCCGACCTGGGGTTTCATACCCATCGTAGCACGTAGCTCTTTGGCGTGTTTACCATTTGACCATGGTGGAATCATGCCACTGCGTGCCTGTTGGTCGGCAAAGAAGAAGTCGGAGTGCTGACCGGTAATCAATTTGTCGGGGAATCCATTTGGAATATATCGGGCCGTGGGCTTTTGTTTCCTGATTTCGCCATCCCATAAGAACCATAGTTGTTTAAGACGGTCAGTGCGCCATATTCTGTATTGGCGATATGCAGGGTCATTCTTGTCGCCGCTTGCCATTGCCGTGCTCAGTCCGACATTATTTATTTTCGGTAGGTCTAACCCGGAAAAAGCCTTAAAATTCTTAGCGCAATGGTCACAATAACAAATGCCATGTCCAGACCATCTGTTAGAAAAGATCGCGTCGGGCTGATAACGATCCATAATTTCCTTATTCACTTTGGTCATGAAATCAAAATTGTATGGTCCTAGCGCGCAGGTCACCCACAGATCCTTGTTCGCCCAGTGTCGCCGTTGTTTTCCTTCGACATCTACCGCTATCCAATCGGGATGAGCTTCAAAAACGTTTTGTCTTGCCGCATGCGGATCGGTTCGAAGGATTATCGACATATTCATGTTGCGGCATCCCTTTACCAGGTATCCCAGGGGGTCAGAGGTTCCCAGCCACGCACTGCGATGGTGGAGCGGAATGTCGGTGGGATAGAAGGCGACCACCCCGCCTGCGCTCAGCAATGCGCCGTCTGCATGAATGCGTTTAAAGTAGTCCAACCAAAAATCGGGATCGTAATTGCCGGGATCATTTTCAACAAACGCCAGTTGTGCCCATCGCATTGAACGGTCAAACCATAGCGTGTCGCCGTGCAGGGAGTGCGCGTCAGATTTGTCGAAGGAAAACAACGGGGGCATCAACGTTGCGCCCCCGAGAGCTCCCGATGCCTTGAGAAAATTTCTTCGGTCCATAGACGTCAAGATAGAGTTTTTTCAGAATCG
>DASUTP010000087.1:0-4467 GCA_036374515.1 Chryseolinea sp.
AACCACTAAAACTCCAAAAACTATTCGGGCATATTGCTTTGTCTTAACCCCAAGTTCATCAAATGCGCGAATGATAATGGTTGTCGACGAGCTGGCCAGCATACCTCCTAAAAACAAACTATCCATTGTAGACCATCCCATCCACCTACCAGCATAATAACCGGCCACGGTAATGAATGCAATTTCAACAAAAGCGGTGATGGATGCCGCGCCACCCACCCGCATTAACTTCTTAAAGCTAAATTCCAGACCCAGTGTGAACAGCAAAAAAATAACCCCGATCTCCGCCAGTGTCTCGATGTTTTCACTGTCAGCGACTGTAGGAAAGAAGTTGAAATATGGACCTACTAAGAAACCCGCGATAATATAACCAAGAACCAACGGCTGCTTGATCTTTCGAAATATCAATGTTGTTGTGGCGCCCGCGATAAGTATGAGCGCCAAGTCGCGGATTAAGTCCGGTAAATGTCCCATCAGGCAAAATACGTTTTTTAGCGTTAATTAGACCAAGGCTGACCGTGAAGACTTTGCTTCTTTTCAAATGCGGCACCTGGTCCATGCGGCCGAGTCAGCTCGTTGAACTTCAAGTTTAGCCTTAATAGCTATTTCGTTTTAGATTGGCTTGATCTCGCCTCGATATATTGAGCAGCGTATTATACTCTCTGCAAAATCCGAGTCGATGTCGGCCACTTGTCGTAAAAAACACTCCGACATCGATACTTCGTAAAAATCATCGGTTGATTGACAATTTGCGGATCATTTCATCGCTAAGGCTACTGGCATACACACCATAGGCGTCCACCAGAATTCCTTTGAGGCCTTCCTTTGAGCTGATCGCGTAGACGATGCTATTATCGTCAGTACTCGACATGCCCTCAAACCTGTGAAATTCCTCCACCATAAAATTCTCTGGAGTCAGCTTTATCTGAAAGGCAGGGCTTTCAACACGATCTGATTTCAGGTTGAAGTCATATGTATATCCGCGAGCCTTCAAACCTCGCGTTGCTTCTGATAAACTGGTGTAATTCCATTTCATTTCTTATTGATTTTAATGTAAACGTTTCGTGGCCTGCTCAAGTTCAACTTGTTCTAAGTTACGATACAAAATTAGTCCTGGCATAACGCGGAGCCATTGACTACGGTTAAGAAATAACTTGATCTGTGTCAAGTCGAGGATTAAGGCGAATATTGATACAGCACCCACATCATTATGACCAGCAATGCTACCAGAGCAAGATATGATTTCAATTTTTCTTTCATCACTTTATAAGTTTAGTTAATACTCTTTGATGTCACGACCGACGGTTGGATGGACTTCAATGCGTGTGAAACTTCCTTGATGGTCTGAAAGGAATTGCTATCGAGCCATTGACTTAACTGTCGGTCCTTGTTCTTTGCTGATGCAAAATTACGGCAACCGCCACGCGCCGGCATTGATCTGAAATAACAAAGCCCTTGATGTAGATCAAGGGCTCTGCAATAAGTAAAGGGCTGAGAGTAAAACGCGATTAAATCATTGATTTTCGGAAATTTTTTTCCTGATCCTGCTCAGTGTTTCGGGCGTTATACTCAGGTATGAAGCGATGTGTTGCTGCGAAGCTCGGTTCATAATATCGGGAGCAACATCCATTAGTTTCAGGTACTTCTCCTCGGCTGATAGACTCATATAGGCGATTACCCTTCGTTGCAGCGCTATGATATTATTCTGCATGAGGATTCTAAAGAACCGCTCCATCACTGGGAGTTTAATTAACAATTCATCCATGGCTCGCCGTGTAAGATGCAACAGTTCCGAATCCTCTAGCGCCTCAATGTTATAAAGGGCGTCTTTTCCAGAAACAAAACTCCCGACATCTGAAACCCACCAGCCCTCGCTCGCAAATTGAATCACATGTTCGCGGCCATCGTCGTCGACTGTAAAAGAACGCAAAAGGCCCTTTTCAACGAAGGTGATGTATTGACACACGTCACCTGCATTGAGTATGTACTGGCGCTTGCGAACCTTTTTGGGAATGAAAAATGATTTCAGAGTCTCCAGGTCCTCTGAGCTTAGCACTACTTTTTGCTCGGTACCCTCAATTAATCTCTCGAACATTCAAATGAAATTAGAAATGATGCCATAAGGAAGCAATCGAATTGTTGCCAATATCTCGAAAGTAATTAATACCTCCTACACATCAAAACTCGCACATTCATTTAAGGGGAATGAAACGCTTTTCCACTATTTCATTTTCGATACGCTGTAAACTCATTGTTCGAAATGCCATAAGAAGGAACATGTATAAACCATTATTATAACAATTGCTTGCTAATATGTTTCGTGACTACACCTAACCGCATGAAAGCGATTCCTACCACAACAACCAACACGCCTAAAAAAAGAAGCGAAAGATGCGGGTCTATTCTGACCATTGTCAGAATCCAGGCAGCACCTGTAGCTGTCACAGTCGCAATCAATAACTTAACCCCCAGCAGCGACCACGGTTCGGGTGTATAATAGTTGAAAATTTGTTGAGCAAAAACAAATTCGATAATACCCAGCACTAGAAGAAAGAAACCCATAACGGTAATAAACGCTACCAAAGTAGTACCCCAAATGGAAAGAGAAACCGCCAGGAGGAATACGATGGATCCGATCCACTGATAATATTTGGACCTTACAAAATTACTCTTCGCCTGCTCTCTTATCGCGAACGCTACAACGCTAATGATAGCGTATGTACCAATGAAGATATATTGAAGTATTTGCAAAGGATCAAAGCTCATCGCCGCAGCAATGACCCCGGCAATCAGTAACAGCATTCCTATCGCTAGAAGTTTCTTGTCAATTTTCATATCAGTATCGTTTATAATCGTTTAATATAAGACGTTTTAAGTTTGTTTATGAGAATGCAACGGATGCTACCTTGGTGTGCAAGGGAAATAGTGCTTCCTGGAACAATTCTTTGGCGAGCCTTAATGTTGGCCATGGTTCGGTCAAGGTGAGAAAAAACAACCTTGACCTTTACCTTCCATGGCTCGTGATTTTACGAGGCCAGATATCCACCATCGACAGGATAATAAGCCCCGGTGACAAATGAAGCTTTGTCTGACGCGAGGAACAATATGACTTCGGCAACCTCCCCAGCGTTTCCTAATCGTCCGACTGCATGTTTTTGTTCCAATGATGTAAGCGCTTCTTTACCCATCGTCTGTTCATTTACGAGACCGGTGTAAATAAAACCGGGTCCGATGGAATTGACTCGCACTTTCTTTTTCGCGTACTCAAGCGCAGCAGTCTTTGTCAACCCTACAACGCCATGCTTTGAAGCTACATACGCTGCGGAGTTTTCAAATCCAGCCTGGCCCAAAATCGAAGCAATGTTAATAATGCTCCCTGATCCTGCCTTTATCATCTCGGGCAGCTGATACTTCATACCATAAAATACGCCGGATAAATTGATGTCAATTACTTTTTGCCAGGCGTCGATCGGATAGTCTCCGGTTGGTGCTGATGCTCCACCTATCCCAGCATTATTCACCGCGATGTCGAGATGGCCAAACGCCTTTACTGTCTCCGTAACAAGCATCTCGTGATCTCCGGGTTTGGAAGTATCGCTCTTTATAAAAATTGCTTCACCTCCTGACTTCCTGATATCTTCGACCACTTTAACACCTTTGTCCTCAGTGATGTCACTCACGACAACTTTTGCACCTTCAGACGCAAAAAGTTTTGCAGTTGCCTCACCTATTCCGGACGCAGCTCCGGTGATTATGGCGACCTTGTTTTTTAGAGTTTTCATATCTATAAGTTTCAGTTTAACATCTTTTTAATTGTCAACTAAGTTAAGTTGAACACAATTGTGCCCTTCATTTCTTCCCGCACATTACTGGCAGACGGCTCCATCAGCATTGGGGAAGTTGCTAGTACAAAGCTACTTTATACCAGACTGCGGGCGATTGACATGCAGCAAGAAACAACTTGATATGCATCAAGCGAACAACACTAACATGGTATTATCAGTATGGCAATCGACATGTGAGGTAGCTGGGCACTTGCAACCTTCCGGACCGCCTTCACTTTGCCGTAAGGCAGGTCGATCATCAAAGGCGTCCGGAGCCGACCCCTGGATTACATGCCCGCCTGTTCGGCCCATTTTAGTCCAACTTCAACGGATACTACCACCGCGTCAAGGAAAGTTATAGCCAAGTCACTCCACTAATCGTGCCCTTCACTCTCTAGCGCAAGGACGTTGTGTGTTTAGAATAGTTTTAATGGGCAGATCATCTTCCATTGCTACGCCGCTCAAATAGCTGCTCAGGCAATAAACCGGAGATGTTTCAGATAAATTAAAACAAAACAATAAAAAGCTATGAAATTTTACCACAAGAAACCAAGAAGAGGCGAGTTGCTCCGAATCGTTTCGGTCGTTCTGTTCTGCTTACCATTTGCGATCACTGGCTGCGATGATGATGACGATGAGAGCA
>DASUTP010000088.1:0-2150 GCA_036374515.1 Chryseolinea sp.
ATCAGGGCAGGCATGCAGAAGTTTTACGAAGCCGTCGAGACTGGTTTGTAAATTTTGGAAAGCCCTTCACGACCCTTTGGTATGTACCGAAAGGGAGAATTCCAAGCATCGAAGAAGCGATGGAGCGTCTTCAATCGCTGCAGGACCACGGCCCGACACCTTTCGCATTTGATTTTAAAACGCGGTTTCCCGCACCTTCAGAATCTGTAAGCACTGGGAAGTAGTTTAGAATTACTTTGAAAAAAATTCCCAAGGCCATGCGGTCGCGGCAATTACTCGTTAAGTTTTGGATCTGCTTTTGAAATAGGGACCGTTACGCGCGTTTTATCCCAGGCAATGTTCATGGAAATAACGCCGGTGGAATCCGGATCGAATGTAATGGTTAGTTGTTCCGTTTCTTGGGGAGCTGGTTCCACCGGCACATCGAGCTTGCCGACATCGAGCGCATAGTTCGGCTCAAAATATCCGAACTTGCCCAACTCGCTGTTAAGGGTCAACGTCCAGGCTTCCGGCTGGGTCACCGCGTACATGCGATAACTCCCAGCCTGTACGGGTATGTCACCGAAGGTAACATCTTTGCTGAAGGTGATTTCGGTTGCTTCGTTGGCGCCCAGCCTCCAGTATTTTCCATGCGGAACCAAGGCCTTGTCTTTCTCGTCTCCAAAGATCAATCTTCCTTTTTTATATGGTCTGCAGTAAACAACTTTTACATCCAAGCCCTGGTGACTGATGCTCTTCGTTTCGCTGGGACTATGCGAGCGGGTCGTAAATATTCCGTAAACAAAATAGATTGCGTATGCTAACAAAAGTACTCCTATGGCGATGAATATTTTTCTTCTCATCTCTATGCGGTTAAATGAAAATCAGGCCGAATATAAACATTTATAGGAATACGGAAGAAAAGAAAGGTAGTGGGAAGAATTCCGGCAAGAGGATCAAAAAAAAATATCCGGCCTAGATACTGGCCGGATATCGTAAATCCTCATTCAATTTTATCCGTAAACTAAAACTTCACGAGGAACCATCCCTCCAAATCATCAAACCTGTGAATGGATTAGGTTACGTTTGTGTGATAAAATTTCCTTGGGACTAGACATTGGAACCTCCTTTCTTTTAGTTCAACATGAACTGCAGGGTACTCTTCAGCTATCTTAGAATTTCACCTGCCGCCGACAGCGACCGCTGTCAAAATTACAAACGCATAAAAGCGGGGAATCGTTTATTGCTCCAAAAATATTTTTGGGGAACTGCAGCAGGCGTTGCAACGAAAAGGGTTATTGTTTCTCCCTCATCCAGGTCTTTCAGGGATCTGGTTGGCGGAGCTAAAATTTTTTCAACCTCCCGATTGGCAGGGATACCAATCGCCATTAACGTTCTTCAAATGCATCCGGTAGGTCAAATCGTTAAAAATTGCCACCCAGGCCGTAACAGGTTATTGTGACGCGACTTCCAGCAAGCTTGCTTTGATAGTTCATATACGGCGTCAAAATCCCGTATAAAAAATAGTTTCGCTTTAATCACAAACAAAATTCCAATTATGAAAACGCACCCATTCAGGTTTCTCCACGTTACCGCTACACTACTGTTAGGCTCATGTATGATGTTATCCTGTTCGGATGACGATGACGGAAGGCGTATGGCTCCGCCGGAAGTCACCAGCGTGAGTCCTGCCCAGGGACCCAAGGCTACCGTGGTGACGATCCAGGGAACGAATTTCAGCACTACACTAGCAGAAAACAAAGTTACATTTAATGGAAAGATTGCGACGGTTACGGCCGCGACTAACACGCAACTCATCGTGAGTGTACCTCCGGCAGCAGACAGTGGCCCAATCGTTGTAACCACTAACAGCCTCAAAGCAGCAAACCAGCCCGCCTTTACGTTCCATTGGACCGTAGTTACTTTGGCGGGCTCCAGCCAAGGTTACGTCGATGGCAGCCCCGCCAAGTTCAATGCCCCCAGCGGCATAGCAGCTGATTCGTTGGGAAACACCTATGTCACTGATTTTGCAAATCACGTTATTCGAAAGACGACATCTGCCGGTGTAGTGAGTACCGTCGCGGGAAGCACCCCCGGCGTTGCCGATGGCCTGACGACGTCGGCAAAGTTTTATTACCCCAATGGATCGACCATTGATAAACTCGGGAATA
>DASUTP010000089.1:0-8190 GCA_036374515.1 Chryseolinea sp.
GGTAGTAACGGCTCCCATAAAAGTAGAAACCCGGGCGACTAAAAAAAGCGACCCGAGCCCGATGCTGGTGCACTCTTCTAAAACAAGTTTGTAATAAGTTTTGAAAGTTTCCCGGTTGGTCAAAAGGTTTCCGAGAAACATGAAATACTTTCCTATCTCCTTGATCATAGATGCAATAAACGAGAGCAATTATTACCTTGCGAAAGATACCCAAAAAATTCACAATTAAAGTTTATGAAGAAGCTCATTGTCGTTACAGGAGGGACCAAGGGTATTGGAAGGGCGGTGATCGAAAAATTTTCCCGACATGGTTTCGACATCGTTACCTGTTCGCGTAACCAACCGGAACTCGACTTGCTGTCGACAACAATTTCCAAAGCTCATCCGGAGACGAAGGTTTTTGTACACTGCGCTGACCTTGCCGATAAAAATCAAACCAAATTATTTTGTGATTTTGTAAGAGCGCTTCGCCGGCCCATCGATATTCTTGTTAACAATGCCGGGTATTTTATTCCCGGCGAAATAGTAAATGAGCCGGACGACACCTTGGAAAAAATGATCAATGCCAACGTGTATAGCGCCTATCATACGACACGAGGATTGGCTCCGGAAATGATAAAAGAAAAAACAGGTCACATATTTAACATGTGTTCTGTTGCCAGCATCAAAGCTTACCCCAATGGGGGGTCCTATGCCATTTCAAAATTTGCGCTGCTGGGTTTTTCAAAATGCTTGAGGGAGGAACTAAAAGATTTTGGAATTCGTGTCACGGCGGTGATCGCCGGTGCCACTAAGACGGCGAGCTGGGAAGGTGTTAATTTGCCCGACGAGCGTTTTATGAAAGCAGAAGATGTCGCTGATGCTATTTTTGCCGCATATTCGGTTTCGGGGCGCAGCGTGGTGGAAGAGCTTATTATCAGGCCGCAACTTGGCGATATCTGATCGTTTGTTTGCAGCGCTAAAATCGTCGCCGGGCGCTTCTGGACTCTGGACTTTTTGCAGTAATTTTACCTGAAAATTAGCCCGTGAATTCTCAAGTCGCGTCATTAAAGCAATATTGCAATAGTCTGGTAAGTTACAGTCGGCGAAAAACAATTGAGGTAAAAATCGGAGACGTGGCCATGGGAGGCGATAATCCGATTCGCATTCAATCCATGACGACCATCGATACGATGGATACCGCGGGATCGGTAGAGCAATCCATCAGGATGATCGAAGCGGGTTGCGAGTACGTCCGGATAACGGCGCCGAGCATCAAAGAAGCGCAAAACCTTGAGGTGATAAAAAAAGAGCTGAGAAGACGCGGATACAATGCTCCCCTGGTGGCCGATATTCATTTTACGCCAAATGCGGCAGAACTCGCGGCTCGTCTCGTCGAAAAGGTTCGCATTAATCCAGGCAACTACGCCGATAAGAAAAGATTTGAAACGATCGACTATACAGAGGCTACCTATAGGGCTGAGCTGGACCGCATTCGCGAGAAATTTGTCCCACTAATAAAAATCTGCAAAGAATACGGTACGGCCATGCGTGTCGGAACAAACCATGGGTCGCTTTCCGATCGCATCATGAGCCGGTATGGTGATAACCCAACCGGCATGGTCGAATCCGCCTTGGAATTTCTCAGGATCTGTGAGGACGAAGGTTACTATAACATTGTGTTGTCGATGAAGTCCAGCAACCCGCAGGTTATGGTGCAAGCCTATCGGCTGCTGGTGCAAAAAATGGATGAAGAAGGTTTGAAGCCTTATCCTTTGCATCTTGGTGTAACAGAGGCGGGTGATGGCGAAGACGGCAGAATAAAATCTTCGGTGGGCATCGGCACATTGCTTGAGGATGGACTTGGAGATACCATTCGCGTCTCGCTTACGGAAGAGCCTGAGGCGGAAGTGCCGGTTGCTTATCAGCTTGCAAACCGTTATCTGAAGCGCGCGCCACATGATCCTATCCCTCCAATCGACCATTATCCAATTCACCCGTTTGAATACAACCGGCGAATGACAAGGCCGGTATTAAACTTTGGAGGTGAGCATCACGTACCGCGCGTTGTTGCCGACTTCACCTCAAAGGAGAAAGTAACACCGGCCTCGCTATTCGCCCTTGGCTACCAATATTCGGTTCCTTTAGATAAGTGGAATATTGCCGATTCGGCGTGCGATTATATTTTTTTAGGAGATCAAAAGATCAATTTTGAAATTCCCGGAACGCTTGGTTTGATTTATAATCATAAAACATGGCTGTCAGAGAAGGGTAGGGATCGGGCCTATCCATTTATTCGCGCGGAAAAGTACTTAGCAGGCGTTGAACAGTCTCCTGTGTTAAACTTTGTGTATGCATTATTGGTGGACCTTCAGGACGATCTGATCGACAAGCTAAAAGGGGATAAGACGGCAGTGTTGTTCATCGATACGTACAATGGACACGGTATGGCTGAGCAACGAAGACTTTTTGTTACGCTGATGAACCGGGGATGTGACGTGCCGGTTGTGATCGGCCGGGCCTATCAAAACCTGTCGGCTGAACAAATGCAGCTGTACGCGGCTACCGACCTGGGAGGACTACTTGTGGATGGTTTGGGAGATGGAATTTTTATCGCGGCAGAAAACTGTGGTTCTGACAAAATGATCAACGACACCGCCTTTAATATCCTGCAGGCTACACGAACGCGCATTTCGAAAACCGAATACATCTCGTGTCCCTCCTGTGGCAGAACCCTTTTTGACTTACAGGAAACGACGGGAAAAATTCGTTTGCGAACGAGCCATCTGAAGGGAATTAAAATCGGAATTATGGGTTGTATAGTCAATGGTCCCGGCGAGATGGCGGACGCTGACTATGGCTACGTAGGATCCGGCCCTGGCAGAATTACTTTGTACAAAGGAAAAGAAGTGGTCCGGAAAAATGTTCCCACGGCAAAAGCGGTTGATGAATTGATCGACCTGATCCGTGAGCACGGTGACTGGATCGAATCGTCGTCGCCCGACGGGGTTAACAAATGACTTGACATGGAAGCACAACATCGTCCAGATAAACTACCTGAAGAGAAAAAAGGGCTGAAGCAATTTTTCCAGCTTGGAGAAGTTGGTGGCTACTTCTTTAGAAAAAAAGATCCGTCCCGCCCGTCAGACATAAATATTCGCATGATGCATGGCATCAACAAAATTTCTATCATTGTCTTCCTTTTGGGAGTCCTTTACATCGTTCTGCGAAGATTCCTTTAAAGTGGATATTGAATCTTACAGGTCATATTGCCTTTCTTATAAGGGAGTTACCGAAGAATTTCCCTTTGGTGAAAATGTCCTCGTGTATAAAGTTATGGGTAAAATGTTCGCCCTGGCCGGAATTGAGCATTTTGAAACTGTTAACCTTAAAGTTGATCCTGAAAAAGGGGTCGAATTGCGGGAGCAATATGCCGCGGTACAGCCGGGTTACCATATGAACAAAAAACATTGGATTACGGTGTCGGTCGATGGGTCTATTCCAGACAGGCTTCTAAAGCAGTGGATTGGCAATTCCTATGATTTAGTGGTCGCCAGACTCACTAAAAACGAGAAACGGGCGTTAGAATCTATGTAATTTGACTGTCAGCTGGTTACAAAACTCCAGTTTTGGGATTAATTCTATTTAAATCATTATTTTTGTTTGATTTACCCTTTTCATGGCCAGGCCATTTTTTGTTCTTCTGACTCTTAGCCTGCTATTAAGCGCCTGCACACAGCGGTTGATATGCCCTGCATATCAAAGCGCTTTTATTTACGACAAAAATGAGCTGCGGAAGCGTTTTAGCTATTTTCAGGAGGATTCGACGCCCAAGATCTTGATGGCCAGCAAAACCAAATATTTGATTGCGGAACCAATTTCCTACCGCAAGAAACTGAGGTCGATGCAAACGGTCCCCATGAAGCCCGTGAATCCGGTTGTGCCTGATTCTCTGACGATTGGCGACGATCCGTTGCAAGAGGAAATGGAGGGCGAGGATGGTGTGGTGCCTGGTGCCGAGCTCGACCTGGCCGCGCGTTCCGTCATTGATAGTACCTACATCGAGGACGTGCCCCAGGATACGTCCCAAACTTATGTCGATAGCGTCTACGTAATATCAAAAGATAAAGAACTGAGGCTCTTGAAGTACAATTTTCCCGATAGTCTGAAGTATGATGAGGCCACGGGACGATATGTACCCGAAACGCCCGCATATGTGGTACAGGACGTAAGGTTTAATGTAGAGCAGGATAACTACATGTGGTACCTTCGCAACAGCTTGGTATTGCCCGACGTAAGGTTATCTCAGCTTCAACAGGGCGCACAGAAGGAGGCAGAGGAGAAAGCCGGAAAGAACGTGAAAAAGAAAAAGGGCTTCCTTGGATTCTTTAAGAATCTGTTTAAGAAGAAAGAGCCGGAAGTGACAGATACAACCGACGTATATATTCAACCAAAGGCCAGCGATGATTTTGACTATGTTGAAAATGACTCGATCAGGCAGCATCAGCAAGATTCGATAAGGGCAGCGCAGCCCCCTGAGAAAAAGGGGCTGTTTAAAAAGAAAAAGAAGGAAGACCCCTCATCGGAGGACGTGGTTCCGGCTGAAAAGCCAAAGAAAAAAAGGGAGAAAAAATCAAAGGTCGACGCCATAGAAGAACCAAAGGACGACCCTTTGGAGGAGGAAGCTGAAGAAGAGGAAGATGTTGAATCATTCTAAAATCCCGGAAATATATTTTTTTGTGTGAGGCAGTCATCCCGGACAAATCTTTGTTATGAGTAAGACGCATTTTTAGTTAACGCCTCGACCGAGCCTCGGACCACCATTGGAATTGAATTGTTAAACTTGAATCTAACGATTTTGGAACTGATTAAAACCCTGATTGATTTTATACTCAACATTGACCAGCACCTGGTTGAAATTGTTAGCAATTACAAAACGTGGACCTACCTCATCCTCTTCCTGATTATTTTTGCAGAAACTGGTCTGGTTGTTACGCCTTTCCTGCCCGGTGATTCACTTTTGTTTGCTGCCGGCGCCATCATCGCGAAACCCGAAAGCAACATGAATATTGTGCTGACCTGCTTACTATTGATTGTGGCAGCAATTCTTGGCGACCTTGTAAATTACCACGTGGGCAAATACATAGGTCCGCGTGCTTTTAGTGGTAAGGTTAGATTTCTAAAAAAAGAATATCTGGAAAGAACACAGAAGTTCTACTACAAGCATGGTGGAAAAACCATTATTTATGCGCGTTTTATCCCGATTATTCGAACGTTTGCTCCGTTCGTGGCAGGAATCGGCACGATGAGTTATATGAAATTTGCCACCTACAATGTTGTGGGCGGCGTAGTATGGGTATCAAGTTTTCTATTCCTCGGTTATTTCTTTGGAGGGCTCCCCGTTATCAAAGATAATTTCACCTACGTAATTTTCGGAATTATCGTGGTCTCGATGCTACCGCCCATCATCGAAGTTGTTCGTGATCGAAGAAAAAGGGCAGCGGCTAAGCAACAGGTGAAAACTTAGCATCTAATTTTTGTTCCAGTAAATCTTCAAGTTTTTAGTCGCCCGGCCCGCAGCGATGATCTCTTTTTTTCCATCTCCATCGAGGTCGGCCACCTGCAAATCTTCGCAGGCCATTCCGTTGTCGTCGATCCAAAAATCCTTCCAAGAGTCTGCGTTGCCTTGCGCAACAAAAATCTTTATGCCGGTTCTTTGTTGTTTATTAGGTTCACGCCATCCTACGATCACCTGCTTGTTTCCTAAATTTAACAGGTCGTCCACGGCCAGCGCATGGCCTTGGTTAAGGTCTGATGTCAATACAACACGCGAAACCCTTTCGCCGCCCTTTGCGGGATCCGGAGCGTTTGCTAACGGGCGATATACCGTAAGCTCGTTGCCATGCATGGGCTCAATGCCGGCGAAAAAATCTGTTCCGCCAGACCGGACCTCTCCGAAGCTTTGATTGCGAACGGCAAATTGCTCTGCTTCCGGAGCGGACCATTTACCATCCGTGTACGCCAGCCTTTTTATGCCTTCCTTTCCTCCAATGTAAATCAATTCGCCCTTGCCGTACGGTACCACGTCGAAGTTATGGGTCAGATGCATCGAGTGATCAATGCTCCAGTGTTTCCACGGCATGGCTGGATCTTTCGGCATTTCAAAGGCAAGCACATTGACAGGCTCGCCCTCGCCATTTTTATTTCCGATACCGTGTAGGGGCAAAACTATCAGATGAAATTTATTTTCCCCCGCTTTCACCCAACGCATTCTGTGGATGGTGGGCTCGTGATAGAGTTTAACGGGAAGCCAGGACTTTGTCGGATCCTTTGGTCTCACTAGATAGTGAACCGATCCCGACTTCGCAGAATCGGAAGTTTCTCCCGGGTTCCACTGTGCACCGACCGCTACTTCAACTTTGCCATCACCATCGAGATCGCGCGCAGCAATGCAAACATTATCCGACTGGGTTAGATTATCGACCATCGTAAACCGTTTCCAGTCGCCATTGCGATACCAAACGAATTGTTTTTTATCTGCGAGGAGGATGTCAGGCTTTTGATCGCCGTCCACATCGCCAATAGCCAAACCGTATCCAATGGCAATTGTATCATCAATTAGTTGGGCTTGAAATTTTGGCTCTTTTTCCAGAGGATACAAGATGCCGAAGACGAGCTGTATTAGATAAAGGCTATTCATGGCGATTCTTCATAAAGCAGAGGTTAGTCAAACAGCGTCAGGTTGCCGAACTGATCAGCGGGCGGGGTTGGAACGATCAGCGATGGCACATTCATATTTGCGTTGTTAATTCGCGGTGAAACAGGATAGTGACTTATTCGATCAGCAGGATAAGGCACCAGAATATCGATTAAGTCCCCTTCCGAACTATGTTTGTCCAGCCAGATTTCCTCCTGCTCTTTTGAAAATATCACGGGCATTCGTTCCTGTATGGTGGCCGCGATTCCCGAAGCTATCGTCGTGATGATTGAAAAGGTATGAAATTCATTTCCGTCGGTGTCCTCAAATTCTTCCCAGATTCCGGCAAATGAAAATAGTTCTTGGTCGTTCGTTATCAAGCGGTAGGGTATGGAGGTTTTCTTGCCAACTTTTTTCCAGGCATAAAATCCATCGGCGGGGATGAGGCAACGGTTTCTCATCATACCTTTTTTTAGTACAGGTTTTTCCAGAATCGACTCAGCGCGAACATTGATGATCTTTTCACTGAGTGCTTTGTTTTTTGACCATTCCGGAGAAGTGCCCCAATAAAATGTAGAAATTCCCAGTCGGGCTGCAGTTGTAATTACGGGCAGCAGGTGGGTAGGTGCCGCATTAAAGTTAGGGGCGTATGTATCCAGAACATCGGTGCCGAATCTTTGTTCAAGTCTTGCTGTGGATGCTGTGATACTATAACGTTCGATCATAAGTGCAACGCCTGCCCATTAAATATTTGTAGTTAGAAAAGCGCGTGCGCGCTCCTCCGACCAATATAAACCATTTTTGTTGAATTGAGCGAAGCCGACGTGTCCTCCGAACTGGGGATTTTCAAATTTTACCCATGGGTGATGCTTAAGCTTTGCGACAGGGTAACAAAGTTCACTTAAAAATGGGTCATTCTGCGCGTTTACAATCAGTGTTGGTACGGTGATCGATTCAATAAAATGGATAGAGCTGCACTTGTTGTAATAGTCCATCGCGCTTTGAAATCCGTGAAGCGGGGCGGTGTACCTGTCGTCGAAACTCATAAGTGTATCTATTTTTTCGATGCCTTTTAAATCGATCCCTGAAATAAGTCTTGACTTTTGGATTATCTTGTTTTTTAAACTTCTCAGAAAACGCTGTGAATACATTATGTTTCCAAGGCTGGAAATCTTAACGCAGCTTGTGTACAGGTCCAACGGAGTTGAAAATACAATCGCTTTGCGTATGTAAGACGCACAATTTTTTTCACCAAGGTATTTCAATGTGAGATTCCCTCCGAGGCTGAACCCAATAAGGTAAATCTCCGTATATCCATTCCGTTGAGCGTGAGATACGACGAAATCCAGATCGTCAGTAGCGCCGCTGTGGTAAAAGCGAAGTTGTCTGTTCATCTCGTTGCTGCAACCCCTGAAATTCCACGCCAGGACATCAAAACCTTTGTCAGCGAAGGCTTTTGCCATGCCTTTCATATATGCTCTGCTGGAGTTTCCCTCTAGGCCGTGTGATATTAT
>DASUTP010000090.1:0-4546 GCA_036374515.1 Chryseolinea sp.
CCGATGCGCGCAATAAAGCCAGGCGGCACAGGGGACCACCACAATTCGGCGTACACTCTGTTTTTCGATGGGCGCCACGCAACTCGTGCCGACAACTGGCAAACTATCGACCCGAAACTCGAAACTCTTTACTATCTTCGCCGCAATGGATCAGGAACAATATCTATCGGCGTTTGGTGAAGTGCTGCTCTTCATCGTTGCAGGAGTAATATTTATCCTGGCGACCCTGCTCGTGTCGAAACTAATCCGGCCCGACCGGCCAAACCCTGAGAAACTTTCGACCTATGAAAGTGGCGAGGAGCCCGTAAGTTCAGCATGGTCGCAGTTCAATATTAGGTTTTACATCATCGCATTGATTTTTTTATTGTTCGAGGTGGAAATCGTATTCCTGTTCCCCTGGTCTACGGTTTTTGCAAACAAAGAACTCATTAAAGAAACTAACGGCGTTTGGGGATGGTTTTCATTGTTTGAGATGCTTGTTTTTATCCTTGTCCTGGCGCTTGGTCTGGCCTATGCCTGGGTTAATAAACATTTGGACTGGATCAAACCTGATCCGAAACCAACGGAATTTTCTTCGCCGGTCCCGAAGAGCTACTATGACGCTATCAATGAAAAATATAAAACGGTGCGACACCAAAAAGACTCATGAGTTTACTTGATCATCGGTTTGAGCAGGGAGGTATAATTGTGACGCGGTTGGATGACTTGCTGAACTGGGCGCGCCTTTCCTCTATGTTTCCCATGACTTTTGGATTAGCGTGTTGTGCGATTGAATTTATGAGTACGGGTACGACAGTTTATGATATGGACCGCTTCGGTATGGCGCCACGTTCCAGTCCGCGGCAGGCCGATGTGATGATCGTTGCGGGCACTGTAACTTTTAAAATGGCTGACCGGATCAAGCGTTTGTACGAGCAGATGGCGGAGCCACGGTATGTGATTTCCATGGGCTCCTGTTCAAATTGCGGCGGTCCATATTGGCAACATGGTTATCATGTGGTAAAAGGGGTTGATAGAATTATCCCTGTCGATGTCTATGTACCCGGTTGTCCTCCAAGGCCGGAAGCTCTGATCGGTGGTTTCCTGAAACTTCAGGAAAAAATCAGGAATGAAACTCTGGTGGCGCCAAAGGCTATCGAAAAGTTGCTGATAAAAGATAATTTGGAAATTAATGCTTGATCTGATTCTATCGATAATAAAGCCGGTTTGTCAGTCCGAACCATTGGTAGACGAGACAACCTCGCCGAAGGCCATCAAAGTTGCAGCGAACGATTTGCTGCCGGTGATGGGAAATTTGCACAAAAATCCGGCACTGTATTTTGACATGTTGTCTTGCGTTACGGGCGTTGACAACGGTGTGCAGTCAGGTACGATGGAGGTAGTCTACAACCTATATTCAATTCCGTTCGATCATAACCTGATGGTAAAAGTAATCTTGCCAAGAGACAACGCTGAAGTTGATTCGGTCAGTGAAATTTGGAAGACGGCCAATTGGCAGGAGCGTGAAATCTTCGATATGTATGGAGTTCACTTCCGGAATCATCCCGACCTGAGGAGGATCCTGATGCCAGCCGACTGGCAGGGGCACCCTTTAAGAAAAGATTACAATCACCAGGAGTACTACCGGGATATTAAGGTGGCGTATTAGAAATATAGAAGATGCCAACGGATCAAATCCAATATAAATCGCATCCGGGGAATTTGGTTCTTTCCGAACCAAACAAGTTCAAGGCTGAAAACCTTCGTTCGGAGGAGATGATTATCAATCTGGGACCGCAACATCCCTCGACACACGGTGTATTACGCCTGGAAGTTTTGATGGATGGTGAGATCGTCCGGGAAGTTGTACCGCACATCGGATACCTGCACCGTTGTTTTGAAAAGCATGGAGAAAATCTTCCATACAATCAAGTCATTCCGTTTGTCGATCGCCTGGATTATGTCGCCTCAATGAACAGCGAGCATGCGTATGCCATGGGCGTTGAGCGTATGTTGGGAATTGAACAACAAATTCCAAAACGTGTGGAATACATCCGTGTTCTCGTGAGCGAACTGAACCGGATCGCTTCGCATTTCATTGCCATCGGCACTTATGGGATGGACATCGGGGCTTTCTCGCCCTTTTTCTGGCTGATGCGCGACCGTGAGCACATCCTGCGCCTGCTGGAGTGGGCGTCTGGCGCAAGATTATTATACAATTATATCTGGATCGGTGGATTGTTTTATGATTTGCCGGTTGGATTTGAAGAACGTTGCAAAGAATTTGTTGACTACATCAAACCCAAAATTGAAGAACTGAATTCGGTATTGATCGAGAACAAAATTTTTGTAGAGCGTACCGCCAACGTGGGCGTTTTACCGCTTGATCTGGCGATCAACTGTGGCGTTACCGGCCCGATGCTCCGGGGTTCGGGTTTGCGTTTCGACCTTCGGAAAGTCGATGGCTACTCCGTTTATCCGGAATTGGATTTTGATGTTCCTATCGGTACGGGAAAAATGGGCGCGACCGGAGATTGTTGGGACCGGACCTACGTACGGTTTCAGGAGATTTATGAATCATTGAAAATCATTGAACAATGCCTTGACAAACTCACCAAGGCACATAAGCGCACGCGGGATTTCGATCCGCAGGCATTGGTGCCGAAAAAAATAAGACCTAAGGCACAGGATCTTTATGTTCGTGCAGAAATTCCAAAAGGGGAACTTGGATTTTTCTTCAGGGCGGACGGCAAAAGTGATATTCCCTTTCGGTGTAAGTGCCGTTCGTGCAGTTTTGTAAACCTTTCTGTTTTGCCGGAGATAGCAAAAGGAGTTTTGATCGCAGATCTAATAGCTATTATCGGATCAATTGACGTAGTAATGGGAGAAGTGGACCGTTAGAATTTTTCCCTGGCGTTGACGATTTAAAATAGCGTCGTTAAATTTATCCATGCTTAAAATCCTTTCAACAAATCAAATCCGTGAACTGGATGCATATACAATTCAGCACCGGCCGATCTCTTCCATTGATTTAATGGAAAGTGCGTGTCGCGCGATCTACACATGGTTTAACGAGCACTACAATCCCACGTGTAAAATTGGGGTCGTTTGTGGCACGGGGAATAACGGCGGAGATGGTCTGGGTGTGGCCAGACTTCTAAACGATGCCGGATACAATGTTCAGGTGTGGATTATCAAAGGAAGTATGCCCGAGTCGCAAGACTTTAAAGTTAATCTTGAGCGTCTCAACGGCAAGCTTGAAATTGCTTATGTCGCCGACAAGATTTCTTCCGACGCTTTTCAACAATGCGACGTCTTGCTCGATGCCATCTTTGGTTCAGGGTTATCGCGTGCTCCCCAAGGAATTTATGCCGCCGTAATCGATGGTTTAAACGAGGTCAGCATACCAAAAATCGCCATCGACATTCCGTCCGGGTTAATGGCAGACACTCCGTCCGACGGAGTCATTGTTAAAGCGAAATATACGTTGTCCTTTCAGGTTCCCAAGCTTGCTTTTCTTTTTCCGGCAAACCATGCCTTCGTCGGGCATTGGGTATTGCTGGACATCGGGTTGCACAAGGAATTTCTCAAAAAAGTGGAAACGAAGTACTTTTATTTTGTGCAAAAAGATGTCCGCAGAATTTTGAGGGTGCGATCGAAATTTGATCATAAAGGTAAATTCGGGCATGCATTGCTGATAGCGGGGGGTCTCGGAAAAATGGGGGCCGCCGTTTTTGCTTCTCGTGCGGCCCTCCGTTCGGGGCTGGGACTTCTGACGGTGCACGTTCCCGCTAGCGGATATTCCATTATTCAGAGTTCAGTTCCCGAGGCAATGGCAAGTGTTGACGAGAACGCAGATTTTTTTTCGTCGCCGCCGGCGTTGAGCAGCTTTTCTGTGATTGGAATCGGACCCGGTCTTGGACAGTCCGAGCGAACAGTGGAGGGCTTCAAAAAGCTTCTGATGTTGAGAAAAATTCCATTTGTGATCGATGCAGACGCGTTGAATATCCTGGCGGCAAACCGCGACTTTTTGCAAAGCATTCCTGAAGGAAGCATCCTTACGCCACATCCGAAGGAGTTTGAACGACTTGTCGGTGAATGGAAGAATGAATTCGAACGACTTGAAAAACAGCAAAAACTGGCCGCAGACCTGAAATCGGTCATTGTATTGAAGGGCGCAAATACGTCGATCGCCTCACCAGACGGTACCGTCTACTTCAACTCATCCGGAAATCCCGGAATGGCCAAGGGCGGCTCCGGCGATGTGCTGACGGGGATCCTGACGGGGCTGCTGGCGCAGCAATATTCCGCTATTGAGGCCGCTCAACTGGGCGTTTTTCTCCACGGATTTGCCGGTGACTTGGCGGCCTACGAGATGGGAATGAATAGTCTGATACCGTCCGACCTCATCAAATTCCTGCCCGAGGCATTCAAACGGGCAGGTTAAAATGATATTTCATGGATTTTTAAAAATAATTTCAAACCTTTTTAGCGTTTGCTGCATCTATAGTGTAATAAATTTGAATTTTTAGTTTTCTGATGAAAACTTTGGTGCGAAAGTTGTCGT